>JAAYLF010000149.1 GCA_012522035.1 Clostridiaceae bacterium | reverse complement strand
TTTTTCTTCTTTCTTCCTTATGCCGATATAGAGCAATTTCCTATAACATAAAAAAGCAGCATGTCAATACCTTTCTCGGTCGACGTGCTGCCAAAAATTATTGATATTCTCTCCTTTATCTAAACCTTAAAACACATCTCTTTTACCTGTGTTTTATAAAAGTTCCGTTTCTCAGTTCCTCAAAAGCCAGGTCCAGTTCCTCTTTGGTGTTCATAACAATTGGACCGCCCCATGCTATGGGTTCTCCCAAAGGTTTTGCAGTCAAGAGAATAAACCTTGAGTCCGTTTCATGCGCCTTTATCCAGAACTTCTCACCCTTGCCAAAGAGTATGGCCTGCTTTGCATCATATATTTCATCTTGATTGGAGGGATTGAAGGTGGCTTGTCCATAAAACATGTATATGAACAAGGTATCTTCAGGATTTGTTTCAAAACTCCATTCCTTGTTTGCTTCCAAAGCCACGTCGAAGTATGTGGCTTTTACGTATTTTCCTTCGAAAGCACCTTTTGTTCCGTTGTATTCGCCTGAAATTATGCGAATTTTAACACCTTCTTCCTCTATTTCAGACACATCCTCGCACTTTATGTCTCCGTAAGATGGTGCTGTCATTTTGTCTTTGGCAGGCAGATTAAGCCATATCTGCGCACCAAGCATTCTTTCGCTCTCCTTTGGCATTTCCTGATGGATTATACCCGAACCTGCCGTCATCCACTGACATTCACCATCGAGAATAACTCCTGCATTTCCAAGACTGTCACCATGCTCCACCTTGCCACTAATTAAATAGGTGATGGTTTCAATACCCTTGTGTGGATGCCAGGGAAACCCTTGTATATAGTCTCTTGGGTCTGTGGAGTCAAAAGCATCCATCATAAGGAAAGGGTCATAATCTTTTGTGTCTCTGTACCCTATTACTCTGACCAGATTGACACCTGCCCCATCCACAGCTCTCTTTCCTGATGTAACCTTTGCCACTTTTCTGATCTCATCCATAGCTTTAGGTCCTTTCATAGTATTTTATGGTAATTATACAGATTAATTTTAAGAAGTACAAGTCAAATGTGAATTTTTATGAAAACTTTCATATTTTTCTTATTCGTCTGTTTATTTTCTTTACACTTTAATGTATACTTAGGGACATAGTTACCTCAATTGTAAATACGTGTAACAAATGGTCCAAGGCTTGTAAAATACCTATACATTTTATACGCAGACAAGGGGGTAGGTATACATGAAGGACAAAATACTAGTACTGAATGACAACCCACAAGAGCAAAACATTATCAAAAACGTACTTGGCGAGTATGAAATACTTGTTGCACAAAGCTACGATAAAGCCTTGGAGTTTCTTAAGAAATACAGCAATATCATGCTCGTATTTGTAGATATAAGCAGTCGGCACTTAAACGGTTTCAAATTGCTTTCGGATATGTACCAGTATCCAGGTCCTCAATCTATAATTCTGGCAGAAACCACCGACATAGAAAATGTAAAAGAGGGAATGAAACTTGGTGCCTTAAGCTACATGTTCAGACCCCTTGATGGCGATGCCCTCAAATCTGTCATGGAAGTACATATAGAAAAGATTGACGAATATGGCTTTAAGATTTTCAATCCCAGAAGGGCTTTTGATGCTGTATTTGATACTGCACCTATCGGGATTGCAATGACTCTTGGAAAATGCCCCTTTGTTGATATCAACTATAAATTCCTGAGGACAAACTCTAAATTTGAGCAAATTACCGGTAGAAAGAAAGAGGAACTTTTAAGCCTTGGCTGGAAGGATATAATTACTCCTGAAGATTTCGACGAGGAAGTTGAAAACTGTTTGAAAATACATTCTGGCAACTGCACCATTGAAAAAAGAATCAGAAAAACAGACGGCAGCCTCGCATGGGTCAAGATGTTCGTGGTTTCCATATCCAACGTATTCAGCAGCATCCCAAGCCACATCTGCTTCGTACATGATATTACTGCCGAGAAAATGATAGAATACAACCTTATCGAGAGTGAGCGCAGCAAGGAAGTTCTTCTAACCCATTTGCCCGGTCTTGCTTTCAGATGCCTTAATGATGAAAATTGGACGATGCTGTTTGTTTCAAACGGCTCTTATGAGCTTACGGGATACTATCCTGAAAGCCTGCTGAACAATAGAGATCTTTCATATAACGATCTGATTGCTCCTGAATACAGGGACAGACTCAGAAACGAGTGGGACCGCTGTATAAAAAATCACGAAACCTTCAAACATGAGTATGAAATAATCACAGCCAAAGGAGAAAGAAAGTGGGTTATTGAAATGGGGCAGCCCATCTACAATGACCAAGGCGAACCCGAAGCCCTGGAAGGCATAGTGCTTGACATAACCGACAGAAAGTCTGTTGAACTTAATCTCCGCTACTATTTCGAACACGACAGATGGACGCATTTAAAGAACAGAAATGTCCTGGAAAAACATCTGTACGAAGATTACATGAAAGGCGAGACGGTCAAGAGAGCTGTGGTTGGTGTAAACCTTGGCGCCATGTATTTCATAACATTGTCTCACGGTTTTCATTACACCCAGGAATATGTAAGAAACATAGCAAGAGCGCTGGAATCTCTCTGTACCGATAACATTACCCTTTACAACACTTATGAGTATCGCTTTGTGTTTTATATAAAGGGATACAAGGACAAGGATGAAATTGCCCTGTTTTGCGAAAAGATAAAGAGCACACTGGATTCCGTGCTTGGTGTTGAGAGAATAGGCGGCGGCATTGGCGTTGTGGAAATTGACAAGGATAACGAATACAATGTGGATCTGATTCTTAGAAACCTTCTCATAGCATCAGAAAGAACTGTCAACGGAAAACCTACCGAGTTTGAGTACTGCTTCTTTGATGTGGAGATGGAAGTTCAGATGAACCGCGAAAAGGACATACAGAATGACCTGAACAAGATTGCAACTACCAACAGGAATGATGACAATCTGTTCCTTCTTTATCAACCCATTATTGACCTTTCTTCAAATAAAATCTATGGGTTTGAAGCACTGTCAAGGTTGAATACCAAAAAGTACGGAGTAGTTCCACCCCTGGAGTTCATTAATATTGCAGAAAAAACAAGATTGATTATCCCCATTGGCGTTAAGATAATCCGCAAGGCTTTTGGATTCCTTAAGAAGCTTGAGAATATGGGATATGGAAATGTTAATATTTCAATAAACATATCTGCAATCCAGCTTATATACAGTGATTTTGCACAAGTTGTAATGAACATTATTGATGAGATGGAGATTTCTCCTGACAATATTACTTTTGAAATAACAGAGTCAGTTTACGTTGCCAATTACGATAAGGTAAACGAAATAATTGGGCAGCTTAGATTGATAGGAATCCATATTGCCATTGATGATTTTGGCAAAGGATATTCCTCCCTTGCAGCAGAACTTGGTCTTCAGGCCAACTGTTTGAAAATAGACAAGTTCTTTATTGATTCCATCATGACAACGGATCCGGACAAGGCTATTACCAGCGATATAATTTCCATGGCTCATAAGCTTGGGCACTATGTCATAGCGGAAGGTGTTGAGCACGAGGAACAGAAAAAGTATCTTGTCAATTGTGGCTGTGAAAAGGTTCAAGGTTTTTTGTTCAGCAAGCCTGTAAGTGAAGAGGAGGCAGTTCGTCTTTTGATAGAAATGGGCACCGATTAAACGGTGCCCATTAATATTTATCCTATAAATTCCTTGCCACCCATGTATATTCTCAAAGGCTCGGGTATTCTGATTGTACCGTCTTTGTTGAGGTTGTTCTCCAGGAAGGCAATGAGCATTCTTGGTGGAGCAACAACGGTATTGTTCAAAGTGTGGGCAAAATAGTTGCCATCCTTGCCTTTTATACGTATTCCAAGCCTTCTTGCCTGAGCATCACCCAGGTTGGAGCAGCTTCCTACTTCAAAATATTTCTGCTGTCTTGGAGACCAGGCTTCCACGTCAACACTCTTGACTTTAAGATCTGCAAGGTCGCCGGAGCAGCATTCCAGAACCCTTACAGGAATATCAAGAGATCTGAAGAACTCTACAGCATACTGCCAAAGTTTGTCAAACCACGCTTTACTGTCCTCAGGCTTGCAGACAACAACCATTTCCTGCTTTTCAAACTGATGAATTCTGTATACTCCCCTCTCTTCTATGCCATGAGCTCCTACTTCCTTTCTGAAACAGGGTGAATAGCTGGTAAGCGTTTGAGGAAGGGATTCTTCATCAAGTATTGTGTCTATAAACTTGCCTATCATGGAGTGTTCGCTTGTTCCTATGAGGTACAAGTCCTCTCCTTCAATCTTGTACATCATGTTTTCCATCTCGGTAAAACTCATAACCCCACTGACCACATTGCCGCGTATCATGAAAGGCGGAATGTAGTAGGTAAAGCCTTTGTCTATCATGAAGTCTCTTGCATAGGAAAGTACAGCTGAATGCAGTCTTGCAATATTTCCTTTTAGATAATAGAAGCCGCTGCCGGATGTCTTTCTTGAGCTGTCCAGGTCAATACCGTCAAGCCTCTCCATTATGTCCACATGGTATGGAATCTCAAAATCAGGCACAACCGGTTCGCCAAAACGCTCCACTTCCACATTCTCAGAATCATCCTTGCCTATGGGTACCGTATCATCTATGATATTGGGAATCTGAAGCATTATCTCCTGGACTTTTTCAAAGTATTCCTTCTCAAGTCTTTCCGACTCTTCCAATTGCTTTGCCATTTTTCCAATCTGGCTCTTTATCTTTTCTGCTTCTTCTCTTTTTCCTTCCCTCATCAATGTGCCTATTTGCTTGCTTATTGTGTTTCTTTCACTTCTTAAATTGTCGCTTCTTAATTTTGCTTCTCTGTATTTGGCGTCAAGTTCAATTACTTCATCTACCAGAGGAAGCTTTTCAAATTGGAACTTCTTTTTAATGTTTTCTCTTACCAAATCAGGATCTTTTCTTATCAATCTAATATCTATCATTTAAAAACCTCCTTGAGATAAAAATAACCTTCAATCCCGAAAATGGGACGGAAGGTTCCGCGTTGCCACCCAAATTGTCATAAATGTATTATGACCACTTGCACGGTACTTTAAAGGGTACCAACCTTCAGCTTTCACTGATTGCTCGAGAAGTGGAAAGGTTTGTGTTCTTTCCGACTTGCACCAACCGTCGGCTCTCTTTGAAGAAGGGACAAACCATTTTCTTCCGTCATAGCAAACAAACTTATTTCTTTTGGATGATTATATATCATTTTGGAGAAATAATCAAGTTAATAAAAAGGACCACATTAAGGGATAAGTTACTAGGATTTGATGGATCATACGTGCCTTTTGCATTGCTTACGTCCCCATACAGGGATAGATTGCGACAGTATGAAAGCTTAATAAAAACGATAAGAGAAAGATTACCGTCCCCGCGTGGGGATAGATTGCGACCAAACATAATCATACTAGAGGACGGCACGACGATATTACCGTCCCCGCGTGGGGATAGATTGCGACTGGGCGAAGAACATATCACTATTGAAACAGTAGAATTACCGTCCCCGCGTGGGGATAGATTGCGACCTTAGAGATCTAAACGGAGTATATCAATACTCCGATTACCGTCCCCGCGTGGGGATAGATTGCGACGACAGCGGCAAGGTAATGGTTGTACGCC
>JAAYLF010000148.1 GCA_012522035.1 Clostridiaceae bacterium | reverse complement strand
ACCTATGAGTGCATTAGCCTGACGGGCGGAACGTCTCTTTTCGCGGTAAAGGATATATGCTTTTGCAGTTTTGGCATGTCCATTTTCTATCAATACTTTCTCAACTATGTCTTGGATTTTTTCTACTTCCGCCACTCCATCTGGGAATGTCTGCTCCGCTATCCTTACAACTTCTTCTGCCAGGCGTTCGGAAGTTGCAAAGTCATCTCCTCCTACAGCATTTGCTGCTTTGAATATGGCAAGTACTATTTTTTCTTTCTTAAATGGGACAATATCCCCATTGCGTTTAATAATCTTGGTTATCATGTCGTTACCTCCTACGGGCTAATACTCTATATATTGTGTTTTATGTAATATACATACACTAGATATATAATAATACATCTCACAATAATGTTCAAGACCAATTTTGAATTTTTTTAATATTTTTTAAGTGAGAATATAGCAAAGAACAGACAGAACACCGCAGCCCAAAATTACAAGGATTGGATTTGGCTTGAATGTTCTAAGAAAAGCAATACTGCCTAAAAAAAGCACAAGGGAAAAGATGTTGATGTCCTTAAAACTATTTATAACACCAATGAGCTTTGATTGATTCCACAGGACGGTAAATGTAATGGAAAGGCCAGCTGAACCTATCAGGGCGATCACGATGGGTCTTATGCCCATCAATATGCCATCCATTACGATGGAGGATAGAAAGCGGTTATAGAAATATGCCATTGTGATGACAATTATGAATGGAGGGAGGACAAAACCGATAGTCGCTGCAATTGCCCCCGGTATTCCGGCAATCTGCATGCCGACAAAGGTGGCAGAATTTATTGCAATAGGTCCCGGTGTCATTTCCGATATGGTTATCAAATCTGCAAAGGTCTCCATGGTGAGCCAGTGATTATTCTCCACCACCCGTTCCTGTATAAGGGGGAGGGCAGCATATCCGCCGCCTATACTTAACAACCCTATTTGTAGAAAATTCCAAAAAAGCTCAAGATATATCATATGGCATTCTTCCTTTTTTTCTGAATCAGCTTGTACACAATACCTGTAACAGCACCGGAGAGTATAAGAAGGTAGAGATTGATCTTAAAGAAAAAAACCAGTATGAATGAAATCGACATTAGTAGAATTGAGACAAGTTCCTTTTTCTTTACTATTTTTGATGCCATATCAAATACTACATCCACAATAACTGCTGCAACTCCTGCTTGCATGTCTTTTAAAAGAGCATTAATAGCTCTGTTCTCCTTGAAGAAGGTATAAAAAAAGGAGACAACAGAAAGGATGACGAGAGGAGGCAGGACTGTGGCTATTGCTGCAACAAGTGCTCCTGAAACACCTAAAACCCTATGACCGATTATGATCGATGTGTTTACTGCTATCGCGCCAGGAGATGACTGGGCTATTGCAATAAGGTCAAGAACCTCATCTTCTTTTATCCATTTCAACTCATCACAGAACTTCTTTTTCATCAAAGGCACAATGACAAAACCGCCTCCAAAGGTAAAGGCGCTTATCTTGAAAGTTGTTATAAACAAAGTACAATATAGCCTGAGTTTTTCCTTCATTACTCACTCCTTCTAACTTTCCGACAGTTTGTAAAGGGCATCCATATCTATTATTCTTACAACACCTCTGTTTAATTCAACCAGATTGATGGACTCAAAATATTTGAGCATTCTTGAAACCACCTCTCTGGCCGTTCCAAGATTCTTTGCTATCTGATCGTGGGTTGTTTCAAGGGTGTTGGAATCCTCAATTGCTGACATCTCCAATAGAAAAGCGGCAAGCCTTTTATCAAAGCTTTTAAACACCACCTGCTCAATAACCCAGACCATGTCAGATATCCTGCTGGCCAATAATTTGTTTATATAGTCTGCTACAGGCAAAGAGGTGTTTTTCAATGTTTTGAATATCTCAGGTGGTATTACATGGACCCTGGTGTCCGTTATGGTTTCCATAAATATTTCAAAAGTTATGTTGTTCATGACACAAGATGCCGAAAACATGCATATATCCCTTGGGAGCAGGCGATACAGGGTTATTTCCTTTCCTTCTTCATAAAGGATGTATGCACGTACAGCGCCAGTTTCAACTAAAAAAAGACCTGTACAGTCTTGTGAGCCGGCGTGTATAATTGTGCCTTTTTGAAAATCCTTCATGTATATGTTGTTTGCAATCAGCAGTTGCTGTTCTTTTGATAGTTGTTTGTAAAAAGGAAGAGCTTCTTTAAAGAAATCCGACATGTCTACCTCATTTCATTAGTCTGTTAAAATTTAAGGGCAGATGCTCTGCCCTTAAAACAATGTACTAAATATCCGCTTTCCACAAGCCGTGAAGGTTACAGTATTCAAAAGCACTCAGGGCTTTGTCGCCTTCGGCAAGTGCAAAGATTGCTTTCGGTTCATCGTCCGGGGTCAGGCATTTTCTTTGACCGCCTTGTTCTGTAAGGAGATAGATCCACTGGATATAGTGTTCTGGAATCATTGGATGAGGTGCGCTTCCTACCTCAACGGTTACTGTGTTGCCTTCAACAGTTACTTTTGGAACGTGCTTTTCAGTTGAGGCATCCTCTGTATTGGGGATTAGTTCATACATTTCCTGTCCGCAGCATATAGTTGGTACACCTGTGTCTTCAATTAAACCAATTATCTTGCCGCACATCTTACATCTGAAGAATTTTTGGTTCTTACACATGCCTTTCATCTCCTTTTCATTTTGATGTCTGCATTATACCACAATCTTTATTTTATGTATAGGGTTTTAAGATTATGATATAATTGACCTATATTATTACAAACGGGTGATTATATGACAAAACATTATTTTGACCATCCTTACTCAAAGATTCTTAACGACACTGTTTTAGACAGGCAAAAAAGCTCCTTCCAGATTTATATTGCAAAAAATGAATATGAAGGCTGCCAGCTTGTTCTTAAATCGGATAGGGATACTGAAGTGTCGGTAAGTGTGAAAACTGCTGATTTTGAATATGAGATATTTCTTGTCAGATATGTATCAGTAAGGAAAGAACATATGTATCCCGACGGTCTTGAGCCCCTTTGTGAAGACACCAGAATTTCACTGAAAAAGGGCATAAGACAGCCGGTGTACATATGTTTTTATGCTGACAGCGATGTAAAATCCGGCAGTCACAAGGCAGAGGTTTGGATTATGACAGAAGAGGAAACCATCAAAACCCATATAGATATTTACGTGTTTAGTTTTACTCTTCCGGTTACTCCAAGCTGCATTACAGCTTTTGGTCTTGGCAGACAGTATATCGAGAAAATGCATGGTACTGATGAACCATACGCAAAGTATTATGAGTTTCTGCTTTCTCATAAAGTATCCGCATATGACATTCCTGTGAATATTCTTGACGATGAGGCGGACAAGTATCTTTCGGATATGCGTATGACCAGCTTCAGAATCCCTTGCTCAAATGATGATGCCACAATTGAAAAATACTACAACAAGCTCAAAAAGAATAAGGTATGGTTCTCAAAAGGATTTTTCTATCCTCTTGACGAGCCAACCTGCATGGACCATTACAATAAACTTTATGAATACAAGGATAGACTGAACAGGCTCTTTCCCAACAACAATGTATGCACCCCGTTTTTTATAAATCCCATCGACAGTCCTGACAAAGACAGTGTGGAACTTTTGGACGGCGTGTCAAACATATGGTGTCCAAAGAGTTACATGTGGATGAACGAGGATGTATATGCTTTTGAAACAAAACCTTTTGCAGAAAAGATGCTTGAAAAGAAGAGAAGGGGAGACAAGGTGCTGTGGTATGTGTGCTGGGAGCCTGGCGACCCATATTGCAACCTCTTTGTTGACATGCCAGGAATAATGCACAGGATTCTGTTCTGGCAGAAGATGCTTTATGATGTGGATGGTCTGTTGTACTGGCACTCCAACTACTGGGAGCATGTGGACAATCCGTGGGATGACATGGCTACAGTAAAATGGCTGTCTGATTATGTGTTTGGCGACGGTTCTTTACTGTATAACGGAAAGAATGGCCCTTGCGGTTCTTTGAGGCTTGAAGCTGTAAGGGATGGCATAGAGGATTTTGAATACCTGAAAATAGCTGAAGAGGCAATAGGAAAGGAAGCGACTTTGAAACTGGTGAATAAAGTCACAAAGTCGCTGTTACATTACACAAGGGATAATGATGAGTTTTCTGATGCAAGAAAGGAATTGGGTTTCCTGATAGAAAAGGCGGCAATCAGAAAAGATTGATTGTTGTTTTGTTTACTCTGTTGATATGATGCCGTTTCCGGCAATGCCTGAATTGTTGTTTCCCCAGACGACAATTCGTCCATCATCATGCAGAAGTGCGGAGAACCAGGAGCCTGCCGCCACATCTATTACATTGTTGGCTATCAGTACGGGTTTCGACTGGGTCTTTGTACCGCCGGTTACCTGGCTGTAGCTGTTAAGGCCCCAGCCATAAGCTTTGTTGTCATAGGTCAGTATGATTGCGTGTTCGTCCATCATGCTGGCCTTTTTAACATTGTCCATTAGCTTGTGGGGTTTTCCGTCTGCCTGGCCTGCAGCAAGAGATACATGATTTCTCCAGCCAAGATAATACAGTTCGTTATTGTTTGTTATGAGAAGGGTCTGGTGTTCGCCTGCATAAACTTTTCTTACGTTGTCCATTAAAAGTACCGGACTGGTATAACTTTCAACACTCTGGGTTGTCAGCTTGTTCCACCTGTTGTCTCCCAAAGCGTAGGCTCTTCCCTGTTTGTCGACAAAAACTGTATGACGCCTGCCTGCGGCAATCTCTTTCACATTGGAAGCAATCTTGACAAAATGATTTATCTGACCGCCAAAGTTTGTTGAACCCAACTGACCTCTTTCGTTATTTCCGCAACCGTATAAATCTCCGTTTTCCAATAATACAAGAGAATGGTCGTGACCTGCGCTTATGTCCTTTATCTTTCCTGTAAATTCAACCTTCATGGGTATTGTCGTATCGCCTGTTCTTCCAAGCTGGCCAAAGCTATTGTTGCCCACAGTATACAAGACATTGTTGTCGGTGAGTATCAGGGTGTGGGGAGAGTCGCCTGCGTTTCCGCCCATTGAGGTTGCTATCTTTACCACACCCGTCATAATCAGCGTTGGTTTTGTCAATGTTTTGCTTGTAGCAACTCCAAGCTGACCCAGTTCATTGCTTCCCCAGGCATACAAATCCCCGTTTTCTGTTATTGCGAACATGGTTCTTGAGCCTGCGGCAATCTGCACATCGGCTCTGAAGTTCTTCATCTTTGCAAGCACAACAACAGTGGTCCTTCCGCTCAAGGAAATTGTAGCTTTATCATCATTGTAGGTTTTCTGGTTTCCGTAAGCGTCAATCACATTTATTGCCACAAATTCGTAACCGTTTTTTGTGGTAACAGAAAGATTCAATTTGCCGGATGCCTCAATCTCAGTAGTGTATCCTTCAGGCACATTTCTCCCGTTTACATCCAGGGAAACCTTGTTCTTGTCAAATACATAACTTACTTCCTTTGGCTGTATGCCAAAGAAGCTGTAGACATGGTTTTTCACATGCTTTCCTCTGTTGTTTAGGAAAGAACGTATTTTCTGTATTTCCGCCTTCCAGTTGTTCATATTGTTCTGAGGCCATCTTGCCACATTCAATTCCATAGCCGCTTCTATTTCATCAGCCATGCTTTCGAGCACGGGAATTGTGATTTCCGGAGTAAATACATTGTCAACCACGTATACGAATCTCTCTACAAACTCCTGTTTGAAGCCTTCGTTTTGAAGCAGGGAGGTCATCAGTTTTGTCAATATCCATCCCGTGCCCCTGTTGAATGCATGCCCCATAAAGTTATGTTCAGGACCTGCCGCATAACCTGCTCCCATGTCCAGGTCCATAAGGACAAAACGCCATTTTGTGTCCATTCCGCTGGGATCGTTTGGGTTTTTGTTTCTCCATACCTTTACATTGTTGCCCGGCCAGTCTGCATTGCAGAAAAACACGTTTACAATGTACATGTCCATAAGGCTGTATATGTCAACCTGTTCTTCTACCACTTTGTAATAGTTGTCGTTGGCAAGGTTGTGGGTGTCTATGTATCGGATAAGGTCATGCCACGGTTTGTCGTCGCCCTTTTCGCCTTCACATAATTCATATGGGTTTGTATAGCTTCTGTCGGGGAACTTGAGTGGAGTAGGGGCTTCCAGCATTACAAGGTTTTCTTCCAGAATCCCGTAATGGTCTCTGAAATATTTGTCATCGTATCGCTCTCTTGCATTGTACATGCCCCAAAACTCCCCGTTAATAAACATCATGACGGGTTGGGACTCTTGATAGTCGCATGTTAAAGGTTCGCTCAGTTTCTGAATCAGTCTGTCGCGAAGCATGGAGCAGTTGAAGTCATTGCCTGAATTTCTTAAAAGTATTCGTTTAAAGGTATTTATTGTGTTGCCGCCCTTGTCCTTGACTCTTCCGCCAAACAGGTCGTAAGTGAGTTTGCTTGGATAGAAAAGAGAGTCCTTGTCGAGGTCTTTTTTGAAAAAGAGGCGGAAGCTTTTCATGGACGCTCCCATGGAGCCGTTGCCTTGTAGTGACATTTCGGCATACATATTGTCTCTTTTCAAGCCCTTTTCATCAAAGAGTTCTACAAAAACCTTTATTCTTTGTTTCGTATCAAATACATTGTCGGAAATGGAGGGTTTAAAGTATATTCCTCTGGAACCGGCAAAATCGCTGTATTCCAATGATACGTTAATAAAGGGAAGCTTGTATCTTTCGGCCAAATTTTCTGCAACAAAGTATGTGTTTGTAACAACAGGGGATTCGAAGCTGTTTTTCTTTGCATAAGCCCTTACGACAGTGGCAGTGAGCCTGGGTTTTGTACCATAGCTTCCTATGCTTCTTGTTACTCTGCCAATGGGCTTTGTGTCACTGTTTGATATCTTTATCGGCTCTGTATACTCTTTTCCTCTAATTCTTGGATCGCTTCCATCCGTGGTGTAATATATTGTGCTGCCGCTGGGTGCGGACAATTCAAGTTCAAATTCATGCTCGTAAAAACCTGCCTCATGGGAAAAATAAATTCCATAATGAAGGGAAGGTGTAGAAGATGGTTTTGGTTCTGTAGGATTTTCGGTTTCCTCTATATCAAAATCCTCGCTGAAAGTGCATCCAGCAAAGAGCAGTGCCATAAGCAGCGAGGATATGATTAATATTGTTATTTTTTTAACATGCATCTTTGAGTATTACCTTCTTTCTACGATTCTTTGCACAATTGTAACATATGTTAACCAATATATGCAACATCTAAAAAGAGGTTTACGAAATTGTCATGGCTGTGGTTTTATCCACTTTTTCTGAAGTGGAACCGTTTCCAGCAACGCCTGATGTGTTCTTTCCCCAGACAATCACGCGGCCATCTTCCTGGAGAATTACTGAGAACCAGGATCCTGCCGCCACATCCCTTACATTGTTTGCTATTAATACGGGTGTGGACTTGGTTTGTGTTCCGCTGGCAACCTGGCTGTGGCTGTTTAATCCCCAGCCATAGACCTTGTTGTCATTGGTCAATATTACTGCGTGTTCGTCCATCATGCTTGCTTTCTTGACATTGTCCAAGAGCTTGTGGGAATGACCGTCTCCCTCTCCAGTAACAAGGCTGACATGGTTTCTCCAGCCAATATAGTACAGTTCGTTGCTGTTTGTTAAGAACAGGGTCTGGTGTTCTCCTGCAAACACCTTCTTGACATTGGACATAAGAAGGACAGGGGAGGAATACGTTTCCACATTCTCTGGCGTCATCTTTTTCCACCTGTTGTCCCCAAGCCCGTAAGCTCTTCCTTGATTGTCTACATACACCGTATGGCGCCTTCCTGCAACCATTTCTTTCACATTAGAAGCAATTTTTACAAACTCGCGTACTTCACCGCCAAAATTCGTTATGCCCAGCTGACCTTTTTGGTTGTTGCCGCATCCATACAGGTCTCCATTTTCAATAAGGACCAATGTATGGTCGAATCCTGCGCTTATGTCTTTAATCTTGCCTGAAATATTAACTTTCATGGGTATTGTCGTATTGCCGGTTCTTCCAAGCTGTCCATAAGTGTTGTTGCCCACGCTGTACAAGGTGTTGTTGTCTGTCAGGATTAATGTGTGAGGAGCATCCCCCACATTTCCTCCAAGGGATGTGGATACTTTCACGACTCCTGTCATGATTAGGGTTGGTTTTGTAAGGGTTTTGCTTGTAACAACTCCAAGCTGACCCAGTTCATTGCTGCCCCAGGCGTACAGGTTGCCGCCAGAGTCAATTGCATAAACAGTCCTCGATCCTGCTACAATCTGGGGTGATGAGTTGAAGTTCTTTGGTTTTGCAAGCACGAGAATGTAGGTTTTGTCATTCAATGTGAGGGTAAGGCTCTGGCTTGTATATGTCTTTTGACTGCCATTTACGTCAATCACATTGTATGAAACAAACTCATATCCGCTCTTGGGTGATGCATTAAGCTTGATCTGGGTGGCTGCCTGCATTGTAACAGTGTATCCTTCTGCTACGCTTTGACCGTTCACTGTCAACGTTACCTTGCTGCTGTCATATATATAGCTGACTTCTTTTGGATGGATGCCGAAATAATTGTACAGCTGCGCCTTTAAATACTGAGCTCTTCTTTGGAGGAAATCCCGTATTATGTTGATTTCGTTCCTCCAGCTGCTCATGTTGTTTTGCGGCCATCTGACAACATTGAGTTCCATGGCTTTTTCTATCTCACTGGCCATGCTGTTTAATACAGGTATGGTCCTGTCAGGACTAAACACATTGTCTATTACATATATGAATCTTTCCACGAACTGCTGCTTGAAACCCTCGTTTTGGAGCAGGGAAGTCATAAGTTTTGTCAGGATCCAGCCTGTTCCTCTGTTGAAAACATTGTGTTGGGTTATCATGTTGTACTCAGGGCCATCATTGAAACCTGCACCCATGTCTGTGTCAAGAAGGACAAATCTCCATTTGGTATCCATGCCGCTAGGGTCTTTGGGGTTTTTGTTTCTCCATACCTTTACATTGTTGCCCGGCCAGTCGCGGTTTGCAAAAAACATGTTAACTATGTACACATCCATAAGACTGTATATGTCCACCTGGTCTGCCACAACCTTGTAGTAGGCATCGTTGGCAAGATTGTGGGTATCGCAGTATCTGATAAGGTCTTCCCAAGGTTTTTCGTCTCCCGGCACACCCTCGCATATTTCATATGGTCTTGTAAAGTCCATGTTGTATTTGAGTGGAGTGGGGGCTTCAAGGAGTACAAGATTTTCTTCCTGTATTCCGTAATGGGCTTTAAAATATTTGTCATCATTACGTTCTCTTGCATTGTACATTCCCCAGAACTCTCCGTTTATAAATACCATTACAGGCTGGGATTCCATGTAATCGCAGGCAAGAGGTTCGCTCAATCTTTGGAACAGCGCGTCTCTTAACATGGAGCGGTTGTAATCATTCCCGGAGTTTCTAAGGATAAGACGCTTGAAAGAGTCGATGGTATTTCCATTATTGTCTTTTACCCTTCCTTTGAACAAATCGTAGGTAAGTTTGTTTGGATAATGTTCCGAATCCTTGTCGAGATCGTTTTTGAAATACAGTCTGAAGGATTTCATTGTGGCTCCCATGGAACCATTTCCATGCAGGGACATTTCGGCAAACATGTGGTCCTGTTTTTTGCCCTTTTCATCGTAAAATTCCACAAACACTATAATTCTTCTCTTTGAATCAAACTGATTGTCGGAAACAGACGGCCACACATATATACCTCTTGGGTTGGTGCGGCTGTTGAAATCTTCCGGCCGCAATGAAATGGATACGTAGGGCAGGTTGTATTTGTTTGCAAGATTGTTGGCAACAAAATACGTATTGGTAACAACCGGTGTGGTTATGACCGTCCTGTTTGCATACGCCCTTACTACAGTTCCTGTCAGGCGCTTGCTGGTGCCGTGATTGCCTATGCTTTTGGTTATTGGTCCGACATCTTTTGATTCACTGTTTGTAATGTTTATCGGACCTGTGTATTTCTGCCTTGTGCTGCTGGTTCTTGGATCAGTACCGTCCAGAGTGTAGTAGATTGTGAAACCGCTGGGAGCAGATAGCTCCAGCTTGAAGTCCTTGTCGTAGAAACCACCTTCATGGGAGAAGGTTACCTCCAGCTTTGGTGCGGGAGTAGGTGTGGGTGTGGGAGTCGGTTTCGGTGTGGGCGTGGGAGTTGGGGTACCTGTGGTTGGTGCATTTGTCTCTGTCTGCATAGGCGTGGGAGTCTGGGTTGCAGTTTCAGTCGGCATTGGCGTGGAAGTAGAACCCGAGGTTTCTGAAGGAACTTCGGTATTCTCCGTCTCTTTAGGTGTATTATGTAATGTATTGTCTGTTGGACTTGGGGTGGGGTTTGTGCTATCTTGTGTCCTGCACCCCGTTACAACTATCAGTGTCATAATCAAAAGCAATGCCAATAAGGTTAGTCCGTAAAATCTATTTCTCATTTTCGTTGCCTCTTTCTTAATAGCTTTGATTCAATTTTAGCATTTCATATATTTTATTGCAATATTAAAGCTATACAGGGAGGGATTTTGTAGTATAATCTATTCGATGAATATCTAGGAGGTTTGTATATGACAGAAATTAGGTTTGAAGAGCTTGTGATACCTGCAGCTGGATTATATGGGGAGAATCCACTGCCCGATATTAAAGGATTAGGGCAGGGATTTGGAGAAATTAAATTCAGTGACGAAATCAGTGACGAGGAAAAAGAATTCTTTTATTACGGTAGAATCAAATCAATACTTCCTTACTGCATTCAGGATGATTATGACAGGGACAGAAAGGCAAGGGCGTTCAAAGCGTGCGTTCTTGAAAATGGATATTTGAAAGCAACATTTTTGCCTGAATTGGGTGGAAGGTTGTATTCATTGTATGACAAGGAAAACAACAGAGATCTGGTTCATAGAAATCCCGTGTTTCAACCGGCAAATCTTGCGCTCAGGAATGCCTGGTTTTCAGGTGGGGTGGAGTTTAATATTGGCATGACAGGGCATACTCCTTTTACTGTATCTCCTTTGTTTACCGCTGTAGGGTCAATGAAGGACGGTACAAAGGTTTTAAGAATGTATGAATGGGAAAGGATTAAAAAACTTGCGTATTCCATAGATGCATATCTGCCCGAAAAGTCCAGGTTTCTGTTCATACGCATAACAGTTGTTAACGACAATGATGAGACGGTGCCAATGTACTGGTGGTCGAATATTGCAGTGGATGAGACTGAGGAAACAAGAATTATTGTGCCCAGTAACAAGGCTTATGTTCAGTATTCGGACGGAAGTTTTGGAAAGGATCCGGTGCCAATGCTGGGAAGTCTGGACAGAAGCTATCCTGCAAGAATACCGTATGCTTTTGACCAGTTCTTTGATATTCCAAAAGAAGAGCGAAAGTGGATATGTGCTCTTGATGGGGAGGGCAAGGGTCTTGTGCATACTTCAACGGACAGACTGCTTGGAAGAAAGCTCTTTAATTGGGGAGATTCAAGAGGAGGAAGACGCTGGCAGGAATTTTTGTCTGTAAAGGGAAGTTCGTACTGCGAGATTCAGGCAGGATGTGCCCATATGCAGCAGCAGAGAACTCCAATGGAAGGAAATTCTGTCTGGAGCTGGACTGAAGCTTACGGTTATTTGGAAGCCGACAAGGACACAGTCCATGGTGATGATTGGACAAAGGCATACAAATGTGTGGGAGAGGAGCTTGAAAAGAGGCTTCCGAGGAAGGTTCTGGATGAGATTCACGAAAGCTTCAATATTGAGAATGTGGAGCTTGTTTACGAAGGCAGCGGATGGGGAGCTTTGGAGCTTGTGAGAAGAAAAAGAGGAAAGGATCTTTTTGGTCTTGTTTTTGACAACATTGGAAAGGAACAGGAAATCTGGCTCAGGCTTCTTAAGGAAAATGTGTTTGAGGAATTTCCGGTAAATCAAGAACCTGCAAAGTATGTAACCCAGGCTGAATGGATGAGCCTGCTAGAGAAATCTATCAAGGAGAATCCTGCAAGCTGCAACTGGCATGCATATTATCATCTTGGAGTCATGAAAGCGGCTAACGAGGATTTGGATGGAGCTTTGGAATGCTTCAAAAAGTCGATAGATTTGAAACCGAATATTTGGAGTTATTGGTGTCTTGGAATACTGGAGAACAATGAAACGTATATGGACAAGGCTCTTGAGAATCTTACAGGCATGACCAAAACTGATGTGCGTGTTGTTGTTGATTGTTTGAACATGTACAACAGAAAGAGGCTATATGAAAAGGCGTTGAAGGTTTTTGACTCATTGGATGAAACCATAACCAGGCATCCAAGGGTAAGGCTTGCTTGCATCGATTCCTTGATTGGCATCAATGAGTTTGACAAGGCAAAAAGGATGTTTTCTGAGGATATTGTTCCTGCTGATTTAAGGGAAGGAGAAGAGCTTTTGTCAAATCAATGGTACAAGCTGCATGCAAGAAAGATAATGCATGAAGAAGGCATTGGTGAAGATGGGTACAAAGAGGTGCTGAAGAGAGTGATGGAGGAAGTGAAGCTTCCTGATTATCTCAACTTTATCATGCAGTACAGGCCGTTGACCTGATAAATTGATTCTGGTATCATATATTCAAAAGCAAGGAAGTGAAATCATGAATGAGCATATTAAGGAAATTGCCCAAAGAATGAAAGAAATGCGCGAAATTCTTGAGTTGAGTGTGGAAGACATCTCAAAAGCTTTGAATGTTGATCCGGCAAAATATGAGTCTTATGAAAACGGTGAAACTGATATTCCCATGGGCTTTTTGTTGGATTTTGCCAAACACTGCAATCTGGATTTGACAGATCTTTTGTCTGGAGGTGCTCCCATGCTCAGCACCTACAGTTATATTAAAAAGGGCAGGGGACAGAGTGTAGAAAGAAGAAAATATTATGAATATCAGCATCTTGCTTACAATTTTGCAAACAGAAAAGCCGAACCATTTCTTGTAACGGTTGAGAGCAACGAAAACAATGGAATTCATCTGAATTCCCATGACGGACAGGAGTTCAATTACTGTGTGGAGGGAAGACTGCTAATCTCCATAGGTGGGAATGAAATTATTCTGGAGCCTGGGGATTCGGTCTACTACAATTCCCTGACTCCTCATGGTATGAAGGCTTTGGATGGAAAACCAGCCAGATTTCTGGCAGTGATTATAAAATAAGGTAAAGAAGGGTTTTACGTGAAGGGAATTATATCTGATTTTAAGAAGTTTGCTTTCAAGGGCAATGTGTTTGATATGGCAATAGGTGTTGTTATCGGTGCTGCTTTCAGCAAGATCGTGTCTTCTTTTGTTGCCGATATCATTACACCTCTTATCAGCCTCATAACAAAAGCGGGAACTCCCATCAAAGACAACTTCCTTGTTCTTGGCGATACGAAAGGACAGGTCTTTGAAACGGCACAGGCTGCTGCTGAAGCAGGCTTTCCCACATTGAATTACGGAATATTCATACAGAATATAATTGACTTTTTCATCATCGCAATTTCTGTTTACATAGCCGTAAGGCTCATAAACAGGAGCAAGGAAAGACTTGAGAATGCGATTCAGATGGTTAAGGAAAGAGAGAAGAAGGAGGAAGAAGCAAAAGCTTCAATGGAGCCTCCACCACCTCCAACCACCAAGGAATGTCCTTACTGTACTTCAGTCATAAGCGTAAGGGCAGTAAGGTGTCCGAACTGTACCAGTATTCTGACAGAAGAAAAACAGGAATAAAAAAAGAGGCCTCAGGCCAATGTCATTAACTTAAGAAACTCGTTTTAAAGAACCCTAACTTATTCGGTTAGGGTCTTTTTATT
>JAAYLF010000147.1 GCA_012522035.1 Clostridiaceae bacterium | reverse complement strand
GCTTTATGTCTTTAGCAAACAATTCCATAATCTGTTCTCCAGCTTTCTTTGCAAGTCTCAGTCTTTCTGAATAGACTGCAGGAATTGTGCCGTTGCCCGAAAGAGCCATTCCCAAAGCTTCTAACAGGCAGTTCATTGAGTTTGCTGTAAACATACCGGAGCAGGATCCGCATCCGGGACAGCTCTTGTTCTCAATATCTATGAGTTCCTGTTCAGTAATTGACTTGTTCATATATGCTCCCACTGCCTCGAATGAGCTGTTAAGGTCATATCCGTCCAGTGACAGCATAGGCCCTCCTGATACGAAGATTGAGGGAATGTTGAGTCTTGCGGCTGCCATCATCATGCCTGGTACTATCTTGTCGCAGTTGGGAATGAAGACCAGTGCATCGTAGTAGTGGGCATTAACCATGCATTCAATGCTGTCTGCAATTAATTCCCTTGAACAAAGGGAATATCTCATCCCATTGTGTCCCATGGCAAGGCCGTCACACACCGCAATAACATTGAATTCGGAGGGGGTGCCTCCCGCAGACAGCACGCCGTCCTTGACCGCACGTGCTATCTGGGGAAGATGTATGTGTCCAGGAACTGTTTCATTGAAAGAGTTTACTATTCCTATATATGGTTTCCTAAGTTGGCTGTCGGTATAACCCATAGCCTTGAGCAGGGCACGTTGAGGTGCCTTTTCTGCTCCCTTGGTTATGTTGTCGCTTCTCATTTTTTATTTCCCCTTATTTTTGCCAGCTCATTTTCTTTCTGAGCTCAGCACCTACTTTTTCAACCATATGCTCGCTTTCCTGCTTGCGCATTGCAAGGAAGGAAGGTCTGTTGGCCTGGTTCTCAAGGATCCAGTTGCGTGCAAAGGTACCGTTCTGGATCTCTTCCAATACCTTCTTCATTTCCTTCTTGGTTTCCTCTGTGATTATGCGTTTTCCTACGGTATAGTCGCCGTATTCTGCTGTATCACTGATGGAGTAGCGCATGAAGGAAAGTCCTCCTTGTACAACAAGGTCAATAATGAGCTTCATTTCATGTATGCACTCAAAGTATGCGCTTTCAGGCTGGTATCCTGCTTCAACCAAAGTCTCAAAACCTGCCTTCATCAAAGCTGCAACGCCACCGCAGAGTACTGCCTGCTCGCCAAAGAGGTCTGTTTCAGTTTCTTCCTTGAATGTGGTTTCGAGAATACCTGCTCTTGCTCCGCCAATACCCTTTGCGTAGGCAAGGGCCAAATCTTTCGCATCCCCGGTTGCGTCCTGGTAAACTGCAACTAGGCAGGGAACTCCTTTTCCTTCAAGGTACTGGCTTCTTACAGTGTGTCCAGGTCCCTTTGGTGCAACCATGATTACGTTCACATCTGCAGGTGGAACGATTTGGTTGTAGTGGATGTTGAATCCATGAGCAAATGCCAGTGTCATGCCTGGTCTCAAGTTTGGCTCAATATCTTTCTTGTACAAAGCAGCCTGCTTTTCGTCATTAACAAGAATCATTACAATGTCGGAGTTCTTTACAGCTTCTGCTGTAACCATTACATTAAGGCCGTCATTTTTTGCTTTTACAGCTGACTTTGAACCTTCATAAAGACCAACGATTACGTTTATGCCACTGTCATGCAGGTTCAGTGCATGTGCGTGCCCCTGACTTCCATATCCCACCACAGTTACTGTTTTACCTTTCAAAAGTTCCAAATTACAATCGTTTTCATAATACATTTTTGCCATTTTAAATTACCCCTTCCATAATTTATTATTGTTTATTCATTATCCTCTTCATCTATGCTCAAACTTTCCTCTCCGCGAATTATCGCAAGAGCGCCTGAGCGACATAATTCCAAAATCCCAAAATCCTCACAATAGTTGATGAATGCGTCAACCTTGGACGGTTCACCTGTCATTTCCACTGTCATTGAGTCTGTGTGGAAGTCTACCACCTGGCCTCTGAAAATACTTACCGCAGTGTTGATTTCCGCTCTTCTCTCACTGCTCGCCTTTATTTTTATCAGCAGGTGTTCTCTTTTAACTGTATTGTCATCAGGCATTATCTGTACCTTTTTTACATCATGGAGTTTTGCCAGCTGCTTTACTATCTGCTCCTTGATGTAATCGTCGCCTGTGACAATTATAGTCATTCTTGAATACTTGGGGTTTTCTGTAACTCCTACGTTCAAGCTGTCTATGTTGTAGCCTCTGCGGGCAAAGAGTCCGGAAACCCTTGTCAATACACCAAAATGGTTGTTTACAATAGCGCTGAGTATAAACTGGTCTTTTTTCATGTTTTTCACTCCAATCACTTGATTATTATATCGTCTATTGATCCACCTGGTGGTATCATGGGCAGAACCATTTCATCCATTTCAATATGACAATCAATCAATACAGGTGTATCCATACCAAAGGCTTTCTCAAGGGCTTTATCCAGTTCTTCCACGGTTGTAGCGCGCAAGCCTGTGGCACCAAAAGCTTCTGCCAGTTTGACAAAGTCAGTCTTTCTGTTCAATGTGGTGTTGGAATATCTTTTACCGTAGAACAGACTCTGCCACTGTCTAACCATTCCCAGCACCTTGTTGTTCATGATTACTATTACTAGAGGAAGATTGTAACTTGTTGCAGTGGCAAGCTCGTTAAGGTTCATGCCAAAGCTTCCGTCACCGGTGAAAAGAACTGTTTTCTTTTCGCCTCTTCCTATGCAGCTGCCAATTGCAGCGCCCATTCCGAATCCCATTGTTCCAAGTCCGCCTGAGGTTACAAATGTGCGTGGTTTTCTGAACTTGTAGTGTTGTGCAGTCCACATCTGATGCTGTCCAACGTCTGTTGCTACAACGGTATCAGGGGTGGTGTACTCCTGTACCTTTTCTATTATTGTTCTAGGCATCAGTCTCGTTTTATATTCATCGAATGTTTTTGCATGTTCTTTCATTTTTTCAATCACAGCAAACCACTCCGGATTCTGTCTTGGCTCTACCTGTGCCGTGATTTCCTTTACTATATCGTTGACGTTGCCGAGGATACCCAGGTAGGATGTTACGTTCTTGTCTATCTCCGCGCTGTCCACATCAATGTGGATTATCTTCGCATTCTTTGAATACTTGGATATGTTTCCTGTAGCTCTGTCGCTGAATCTTACACCAACCGCAATTATGAGGTCTGCTTCCTGTTTCGCCTTGGATGCATGATATGTACCATGCATTCCCGTCATGCCAAGCATACCTTTGTAGTCTGCTGATATTGCGGACAGGCCCATCATGCTACAGCCAATAGGTGCGTCAATTTTCTTGGCAAGTTCAAGAACCGTGTCTCCTGCATCTGCGAGGACAACACCTCCGCCGCTGTAGATGTATGGTCTTTTGCTACTGTTTATTAGTTCCACCGCCTCCTTGACCGACTGTTTGTTAACCTTGGGGTAGGGGAACTTCTTGACCACATCCGCCTTCTCGTATTCGCAGGAGGAAGTTTGTACATCTCTCGGTATGTCTATCAATACAGGACCAGGCCTGCCTGATTTAGCTATCTTGAACGCTTCCCTTATGACGTCTGCCAAATCCCTTACGTCTTTTACGATATAGTTGTGTTTTGTAATGGGCATTGTGATGCCTGCAATGTCTACCTCCTGGAAGCTGTCCCTTCCAAGCAGTGAAAGAGGAACGTTGCCTGTTATCGCTACCAGGGGAGTTGAGTCAAGATATGCATTGGCTATTCCTGTTACGAGGTTCGTTGCACCCGGTCCGGAAGTTGCAATGCATACACCAACTTTACCGGTGACTCGGGCATAACCATCCGCAGCATGGGCGGCTCCTTGTTCATGTGCAGTAATTATGTGTCTTATCCTGTCGCTGTTCTTGTACAGCTCGTCATATATCACCAATACCGCACCTCCTGGATACCCGAACACAGTATCGCAACCCTGTTCGATTAACGTCTCAACTATTATTTGTGCACCGGTGAGTTTCATTTTGACTTCTCCTTTCTACTTCTTATTTTTTTATATCCTTGTTCCTTATTTCAACATGTCGTATTTTTCCGCTTATTGTTTTTGGCAGCTCATCTACAAATTCCACTATTCTTGGATATTTGTAAGGAGCGGTAACTCTTTTTACGTGGTCCTGAAGTTCTTTGGCAAGTTCGTCTGATTGGGTGTATCCTCTTGCCAGAACAACTGTTGCCTTGACTACCTGCCCTCTGATTTCGTCGGGAATTCCTGTTATGGCACATTCAAGTACTGCAGGGTGTTCCATAAGGGCTGATTCAACTTCAAAGGGTCCTATCTTGTATCCGGAGCTTTTTATGACGTCGTCTTTTCTGCCAACGTACCAGAAATATCCGTTTTCATCCTTGTAAGCCAGGTCGCCTGTGTGGTAGAGGTTGTTGTTCCAGGCTTTGAGTGTTGTTTCCTCATCTCTGTAATAGCCTCTGAACATTCCCACCGGGCGTCCCTTTGATGTGTTTATAACTATTTCTCCAATTTCGCCTGGCGTACAGGACTCATTGTTGTCGTTTACTATTTCAACATCGTAGCAGGGAGAGGGTTTTCCCATGGAGCCTGGCTTTATCTCCATTCCCTTGAAGTTTCCTACCAATGCTACAACTTCCGTCTGTCCGTAACACTCTCTCATTGTTATTCCTGTAGCCTTCTTTATTTGGTTGAATACTTCCGGGTTTAGTGCTTCACCAGCTACAGTCAGCTCTTCAAGAGATGATAAATCATATGCCGACAAATCTTCCTTTATGAAGAATCTGTATATGGTAGGTGGCGCACAGAAGGTGGTCAGCTTATATTTCTCCATTATTGAAAGGACTTCGGTTGGTATGAACTTTTCCATATCATATACAAAAATTGCACTTTCTCCAAGCCATTGACCGTACATCTTACCCCAGACAGCCTTTGCCCATCCTGTTTCCGCAATTGTAAGGTGGAGTCCTCCTTTTTTCACACGATGCCAGTGTATTGCAGTAATTATGTGTCCCAAAGGATAGGTGAAATCATGGGCTACCATTTTTGGATGACCTGTAGTGCCGGATGTGAAGTAGAGTATCATCATGTCTTCGTTTGTTGTTGCCTTGTTTCCGGTTGGTCTTTCAAACACATCCGATTCCTTTTCTATTTTCTCATCCAGGTCGAACCATCCGTCTCTTTTCTTGCTCCCAAGGCCACCTGCAAGCATCTTCAGCTTCAGGGTGGGGGAGTCTTTTTCAGCCTCTTCCACATGCTCGCATACTCCTTCATCAGATGTACAGATGATGCATTTAATATCAGCCCTGTTGTTTCTGTACACGATGTCCTTTGGTGTAAGCAGGTGGGTTGCAGGTACTGCAACAGCTCCTATCTTGTGCAGTGCCATCAGGATGTACCAGAACTGATAGTGTCTTTTCAGTATCAGCATTACAGGATCGCCTTTTGTTATACCCATGCGGGTCAGGTAGTTTGCTGTCTTGTTTGTTAGCTCCTGCATCTCCCTGAAGGTAAAAATTCTTTCATGGCCTTTGTGGTTGCACCAGACAAGCGCCCTGCCATCCGGGTTTGTTTCTGCCAATACATCCAGAACATCGTAGGCAAAGTTGAAGTTGTCGGGTACTTTGATTTCAAGGTTCTGTTTTAAATCATCGTAGTCTTTGAATTCGGTTCTGTTTACGTAACGTTCGTAAAGTGCCATTCAATTTTCATCCTTTCAATAGTTATTCATTTGTTTTTTTGGGATATTTGTTGGAATCTATAATCTTGAATTTTGAATTTTTATGTAAAAAAAATCCGTCTCTTTTTGAGACGGAGAATATAAGCTTCTACCGTAACCACTCAAAAGTACAGATTCAACAAAATCCTGGCTTGTAACGGAGCCTTCCGGATAACACTTACTGGACATAATGTCGTTCGGCGTACCAGCTCAGGAGGGATATGCATATAGTATGATCACCGCCGATTTCCACCAACCATCGGCTCTCTGTGGGCTCTGTACTACTGCAGGTCTCCTTCACAGCTTTTTATGCGGTTTCGGAATATTATATATATGTGCCAAAGCTATGTCAATACCAAGTTGTAAACAAATTGTTAATTTTCAAATACATAGTTCAGGCGGCCTATTGGAGCACAGTCTCCATCGGTGTAAAACTGTTCAATACGGTATATTTCCGTTCTTGAATCAACCCATTTGAACAGAATCCTGAACTTTGAACCAGGTTCAATACCAATGGCTTTCTTTGGTATCTCAACCATTATTTCGTTACCATCATATTTATACTCCAGCATGCCGCATATTTTGAAAGTATCCGGACTCATTACCTTGACATCCTCGGTGCACTTTGAAAGGGAAGTCTTTGTTTCAGAGTACTGATATGCATTTACCAGGTAATTGTATCCGTAGAAACGCTTATCGTCGTTCTTTCCCTCGTTGACGTTAAGGTACAGGTTCATCCATGCACTCTGATAATCGTATCTTTCAATAGGTGCCGAGGTTTTAGCATAAAAGTATATTTTGTGTTCGTCATGCAGAACTCTGGATTCGATTACTTCATTCCTTCCGGTGTTGTTCGTCTATACCGTATCGTAACCTTTGCAGTTTCTGCTCATAGCACCTTTGGGGAAGTCTCTGTATACAACC
The DNA here is from genome assembly GCA_012522035.1 of Clostridiaceae bacterium. Lineage (GTDB taxonomy): Bacteria > Bacillota > Clostridia > UBA1212 > DUPL01 > DUPL01. The sequence goes on along the minus strand of JAAYLF010000147.1, from coordinate 2,050 downwards.
TTGCTGCGGTTAAAACGGGCAAAACAGTCAGCAATGCTGGCAGTCTCCATTTCCTCCTGCCTGATTATTGGCTGGGTGCCTTTGTACTTGCGGACGTAGTATATAAGCTGCATGTAGTAGTTGTCGAAATATCCGCCTTTCATAGGTTCTATGTCTCTTGAGAACTCAATATCCGCACAGTCAACAAAGTTCAGTGGTCTTTCAGCGGTTCCCTGCCATCTTCCTGCAATCCATTCATTCCAGCCGGTTACAAAAACATATGGTGGATCTGTTTCAAGGGCACGTTCCCATTGTTCTGCAAAGTTGTATCCATATTTATACGCACCTTCTGATTTGTCATTTGCACCGTTGTGATAGGATCTGCCGCGGTTTGATTCTTCTCCATACAAGGCAGAGTCGCCAAACCTTATTTGTGGATGCTGGGCAACTGACACATTTATGATTTCTTCTTCGCCTCTGTGATTTTTCAAAACTCTTTGAGGTCTTTCAAAATCCATCCAGGGCCAGCCATTTAGCTTGGTAGGTTCGTTAGGCCACTGGGAGGCACGTATGGTGAAGAAGTTTCTCACGTCTTCCGAACAGTCATCTTCCTTTGCGATTATCAACGGCTTGCCGTCAAGATAGAACCAGGTGTCGGGCATGTAATCTGCTTTGTATATGGCATCGTATATTAGCTGTGCAGTATAGCCTGAGCGGGTGTTTGTGTAGAATACAACTTTTGGAGTATTCCATCCAGCCTGTCTGTACTCGTTTAACAGTCTCATCATCAGTTTTGCATTCCTCTCATATATTACGGCATTGGTTGTATCGAACACAAGAAAATCAATATCAGCAATGGTCAGCATTTCTATATGCTTTCTCATTACCCATTCATCTTCGGTGTAATAGTATCCAAACAGAGGTTCTCCCCAGTGGTGCATTACGGAATATGCTCCCCAGATATCCATGTCAGGGTAGTATCCTGCTTTTGGAAATGCCGCAATTATTTTAGATATGTCAAGTGGCCTTTTGTCTCCTACGTGCACACCGTTCCAGAGGAAATAGAACATGCCTACATGTCTGTTCTTTCTCTGGGGTCCTGTTTCCTCGCTTGTGGGTAGAGCTCTTCCCAAGTCGTCTGTGGCCAAATAAGGTCCGAATGTATAATTATGATAGTTCGCATTCAGGTTTTCTTCATAAATATTCATTTTGATTTTCCTTTCTCTTCATTTTTGGCATAATTATATATCATGTTTAGGGGAATTTCCAGTTTATATGCATAATTATTTCGAATGATTGCATAATAGGTTCGAGGTGATAAATATGAGTAAAAAACAGGTACAAAATCAAAAGACTCCAGGCAGGTCTGACAACAAGCAGAACAAGAGCAAGAACAAGCAGAACAAGCCTGATGATATCTAAAAGTTATGATTAAAGGAATACCCAAATCCCAGGAGAAGGGCAATTCTAAACAAGCAAAGGAAACTCCGGGCAAAGCCAAGGTAGGGAGCAAAAGAGAAGAACCGTTAAGGTAATGTAAAGGGCATCTGAGAGGATGCTCTTTGTTATTTTTCCGGTCTTGTACAAACTGGAAAGAGTTGTTATAATAATGATAAATATATTACAAAAAAATGTATGATATAACAAAAAGAAAAACTTGCTCGAGGCAAGTTTTTCTCCCACACACCTGTGGAGTCCTTAAGACGATTACAATAAATTGTTATTTGAACTTGTAGTGTAACTACATAATAACAGATATAAAAGGGGATGTCAATATGGAAAATAATATTTGTGATTATTATCTAGGTCTAGATATTGGAACCGATTCTGTTGGTTGGGCTGTCACAGATCTGAATTATAATCTGCTGAAGTTTAACGGAAAGTCGATGTGGGGTGTGCGCTTGTTTGACAGCGGTAATACCGCAGCAAAAAGAAGGTCTGACAGGGCAAGCAGGAGAAGATACAAGAGAAGAAGGCAAAGAATCAATTTTCTTCAGGAAATATTTGCCGAAAACATTTTCAAGGTAGATCCAGGATTTATTCAAAGGTTGGAAGACAGCAAATATTACAT
>JAAYLF010000146.1 GCA_012522035.1 Clostridiaceae bacterium | reverse complement strand
TGACGTAAAAAGGCAGTTCGTAAAAATGAATTATATCAACCCATTGAAGCGAATAGTAGTCTTTCCATTCATCATCATATAATCCAAAACTTACAGCGCACTGGTTGGCTATACTATTTATATTCTCCAGGATAACCTCATTCTCACTGAGACTGTAGACCCTTTCTTCAAATTCGTTATAATATCCCTGGGAAATGTATAAGTCAAGGGTTTTCAAAAACTGCATCATGAAGAGAATATTTTCTTCTTCCTCAGTGCAATGGGTTAAGTAGTTCAGAACAAGGTATCCCATGCTTTGGGAGGCTACCTCGGCATCCTCAATACTGACGGTGTAGTCATAGTTCAGGTATGAGTCGACGAAATGTCCAAACTCATGTGCAAAAACCAGTACATCATATGCATCGCCTTCCGGGTTCATAAGGATAAAAGGAGCATCGTACGCTGCAATATATGTTTGGAAAGAGCCTGGGGCTTTGTTGGGAGATGCGGATATGTCATACAGCCCGTACTTCTCCATATAGCTGAAGATATCCCCTGTTTTGGACGACATTTCCTTTGCAGCTTTTTTTACAATTTTAAAAACCCGCTTCTCATCCATTCGGGGTGTTTCCTCGAATATACGGAAAAGCTCATCCTGCTTCACTCGTTTATACAGCGGAACCAATACGCGCTTGACATCCTGAATAAACAAGCTTGCCTGCTCGGCAGTATAATCGCGTCCATAATACTCATATGCATAATCAATATAGGATTCGTACCCAAGTTCCTTGGCAATACTCAAACGAATCTTCACAAGGTCAACATAGATTTCGCCCAGTATGTCATTGTATTTTTCATAATACATAGCCATCAACGCATCAAACTCTTCCTCATCCAATCCCCTTTGCAGAATGGTTTCCAGGGTTTCTTCCTTCCCGTTGTAGTTAATTGTAGCGTGACTTACTGCTGCTATGTATTCATTAACAAGCCTGGATTCCTCTTGCAGCAGCTTTACAAAATTATCACTGTAAACACTTCCGTTTTTATACGAATCAAAAAATCCTTCCCCAAAATACTCCAGTTCAAACCTCTTGGCATGACTGCTCTTGCTGCAAGCCACAAAAAGCTCTTCAAGCTTTTGCTGGAATTTAGGAGCAACCTCTCCAAAGAAATCATTCTCTCCCTTGAAGAATTCATCCGTATTATCGCTTTTATGCTTGATATAGGCCAAGGTTTGCATGGTGTAGAAATTTTCATAATCCTTTTCCAAAGACCTGAGCGCCTTAAGCTTTTTGTAAAACGATTCCTTGCCACTCACTAATTCAATAATATCATCAATCTTCTCAAAGATTTTATCTGTGTCAGGTCTTTGATATACCATCTCATTGTATGCTATGGTACGTCTTGTGTTAAACAAATCCAATGTGCTTACGTACTTGACAACAGTGTAGAAAAGCAAACAGAAAAGTGCAACCGTGGCAATGATTAGGAAAACTCTGCTACGCTTCCTTGCTCCATTTGAATAGGGATTAACTTCATTCATCTGATGACTATCCATTATATACCTCACGAGATTCAATTAGCTCTTAAATAATATCATGCCGCAAGCCACTTGTCAAAATCTTCTATTCTATTCGCTGTACAAATGCGAAAGGTCACCCATTTGAACAATACGGGCAATGGCAGCATCACGGAACTGAGGCGTTCTTTGCATTTCCACAACTGTCACTGATGTGGGCATGAGCTGAAAACCATGCCACATTTGCGGTAGTGGAATTCTTGTAAGGCAGGAAACCAATGTAAGACCAAGACCCATATGACAAAAGAAAACAATGGTTTCGTCATCCCTGGCTTTTTCTGTAACCTCGTACAACTGCCCTTTCCTTGCATATCCGTGATTTTCAAGCAGCTTGTCAAGCTCATTTCCTACCTTTGTATAATACTCATAGACTCCGCTATCCTTGTATACGGAATGGCTCATCCAGTCATTGGAGAAAAACACATCCTTGTATTTGTTCCAGTATTGGGGTGTAATGTCC
>JAAYLF010000145.1 GCA_012522035.1 Clostridiaceae bacterium | reverse complement strand
TGGCTATGGTGCCAAATAAAAAAACAGATTTTTTGGATCTGTATTAATAAAATGGAGCGGGTTACGAGATTTGAACTCGCGACTTTCAACTTGGCAAGGTGACACTCTACCGCTGAGTTAAACCCGCACCTGGTGCCCAGAAGCGGAATCGAACCACTGACACGAGGATTTTCAGTCCTCTGCTCTACCAACTGAGCTATCTGGGCAAAAATGGCGACCCGGAAGGGACTCGAACCCTCGGCCTCTAGCGTGACAGGCTAGCGTTCTAACCATCTGAACTACCGGGCCACATGTGGTGGGAGTTACAGGACTTGAACCTATGACCCCCTGCTTGTAAGGCAGATGCTCTCCCAGCTGAGCTAAACTCCCACTTGTACCAGTGCCGCTTCAATCTCAGCGACGCATTAAATTATACTAAATATTTTTGTGATTGTCAACACTATTTTCTAAAAAAACTAAATATTTTTTTCTCCAATTTTTACTACATCAGCTCGTCCCTGATTTCCTTCAACTCATCAGTTGTAAAGAAGTATGCTGTATTGCAGAAATGGCACTTTACTTCAGCACCTTCATCATCCTCAATAATCTCATCAAGTTCCTTTCTGCTAATGCTTGCAAGCACTCCAACAATTCTTTCCCTTGAACAGTTGCATGCATAGGATGTCTCACCCTCTTCAAGCTTTTCCATGCTGAAACCTCTCATGAAATCATTAATTACATCCTCAATGGTTGCGCCAGCATGCAAAAGCTGTGACACAGGAGGAAAGGACATGGAGCGCTTCTCCAGCTCTGCTATTATCTCCTCATCCGTGCCGGGCAATGGCTGTATCATGAATCCTCCGGATGCAAGAACCTCGCTGCCTTTTACCAGTACTCCTAAAGAAATGAATGATGGTATCTGTTCGGATACAGCAAGATAGTAGGCCAGGTCTTCACCAATTTCGCCTGTAAGCAAGGGCACGGAGCCCACATAGGGTTCCTTTAAACCAAAGTCTTTAACGACTGTGATATTGCCTTTGCCAATAGCTCTGCCTACATCCAGCTTTCCGTCCTTAAGAGGTAGAGTGACATCGGGATTTATAACATAGCCTCTAACCTTGCAGTCAGATGTAGTGACGGCCACAACTCCCCCTAAAGGTCCATCGCCTCTTATCTGTAATGTGAGTATATCATCCTTGTTTTTTAAATGTCTTGTCAAAATTAATGCACCGGTCAAGGTTCGTCCGAATGCAGCTGTTGCAACATTGCTTGTATTATGAATTCTTGCAGCATCTTTCACTACATCAAGTGAGTCAACACCAATGCATCGAACCTGACCGTTTGCACCTAGATAGTTTACCAACATTAATTATACCACCCTAGTTTAAAGAGAAAGTCAAACTTTTCTTACGTTAGCGGCTTGTGGGCCTTTGCTTCCCTCAACTATCTCAAATTGTACTTCCGTACCTTCTTCCAAAGTCTTAAAACCATCCATCTCAATTGCCGAATAGTGGACAAAGACATCATTTCCATTTTCTATCTCAATGAAACCAAAGCCTTTGTCAGCATTAAACCATTTTACTTTACCAGTTTCCATTTTCTAAATTCCTCCTGACTTACTTTGCCCACAATGCCAATATAAATATATATATCAATATCGCAAGCAACATTGTAAGTGTAACACGTGAGGAAAGCTAAGTCAACCCAAAACCAATCAAGCTTTTTCAAGAATATAGTATCTTCTTGTGTCTTCACTCGTTATGTTTGTCTTTTTAATGGACGAATATACATTTTTAATCCTCAGCTTAGACTTGTTAATCGAGTCATGCAGCTCCCCTTCAGTCCACGCTCTCTCCACCACAACATCATCCAGCCGCTGATACAAGCCTTTTTCAGGGTCAACAAGCTTGTACAGAGTTATGTCGTACTCCATAATCCTGCTCTCTTCATCGTATTTTGACTCCCATATGCAGCTTTCTATGTCATCCGATTCACAATACACATTACTGCCTACAACCTCTTTAAAGTACCTCTCCGTCAGAATATCAAATATGAATATTCCACCATTATCAAGGTACTTTGAAACCCTTTTAAAAAATTTGTCCAGCTTCTTCTTGTCAGTTATATGATTGACACCATCTGTAATGCAAACCATGCCGGAAACAGGACCGTGCAGCTCAATCTCGGTCATGTCCTGGCATATCCAAAGGATGCTGCTGTCACCTGTGACTTCATATTCAGTGTTCCTTGACTCTTCCAACATCTCATAGGATATGTCAACTCCAATCAAATCATACCCATATTTTAAAAGCTCCAACGTAAGGCTTCCTGTACCACAGGCAAGGTCCACAACACAGGGAGAGTCCGCACCCTTGAAAAGGCCGGACTCGGAAAACTGTTCATGGACAAACAACGCCAGTTGCGTGTAGTCTATATCTTGTGTAAATCTGTTGTAGAATTCAGCTAAGGAATTGTACATCATATCATCTTCTCTATTTCCATCAATGCTCTTTGAAGTTGATCATCAAAGTCAAAAGGCAGTTTGTCTGGTGATATGTTTTTATACTCATCAGGAAGTTCCACTTTTATATCAGGCTCAATTCCAATACCATGGATGCACTGCCCTGTTGGAGTGAAGTAGCGGGAAACTGTCAAGACGATGCCACTTCCGTCTGCCTCATACGTCTTGCTAACCTGACCCAATGCCTTTCCATAGGACTTGACCCCTATAATCACACCCTTTTTAAAATCGCGAAAAGCTCCTGCAACAAGCTCTGATGCACTGGCTGTGTTCTGGTTTATTAACATTACAATAGGCAAGTCAAGCTGGCTCTTGTCAGACTTTATCTCCTTTATCTTCTTGCCATTTCTGTCTTCGGAATATGCAATAACTCCTTCAGGCAAAATAACGTCTGCAACAATAGATGCCTGGGATTCAAAGCCTCCTCCGTTGTTTCTCAAGTCCAGGATTAGGCCCTTGGCATCTTTTTTCAATATCTCGTTTATTGCATTCTCAAACTCCTTGCCCGTATCATCATCAAACTGGGTAATCTGAATATATGAAATGCCGTTGTCATAATACTTTGTATATACCGTATGCTTTTTAATAACCTCGACTTTGACATCGTATTGAACTGTTTTGCCATCCGCTGTCACCACAGTCAGGATTACCTCATTGCCTTCATTTCCTAAAACACTTGATCTTTCCTCACTACTCATCTCAGTTACAGCTTTTCCGTTAATATGAGTAATGACGTCATCTTTTTTAATCCCAACTCTCCACGACGGAGTATCATCAAATACGTTTGTTACCTTTAGCCCGTTTTCAACTTCCTGGACTTCAACTCCTATACCCCGGTAGGTACCTGTTATGTAGTCGTTGTAATCATCCATGCTGCCAGGTTCGAAATAGTTGGAATACGGATCTCCCAAAGCTTCAACAAGACCTTTAAGCGCGCCTTCAAGCAGTTCGTTTTCATCATACTCCAAGTAATAATTCTTCCTTATGAAATTAAGCACATCCTGGAATTTCGCTACCTTTCTGTAATCGACACTTTTGTCAAAGGAAACCTTGTTGCTCTTTTCAGCAAAATATCCGCCATAGAAAAGCCTGTCTGCTACAAAAAATGACAAAAACACTGTTATTACAATCAGAATAGCTGCCGAGAAAAACAATGTGGAAGCGCTGAGTTTAAAATAATATTCCTTTTTAGGACTTCTAGTTTCGTTAATATCGTCTTCCCTGTATTCCAAAACATCAACTTCCTGCTGTTCTTTCTTTTTCATGATTCTCTTTATCTTTCTCGTCAGTTTAGTATCCTTAAGATAAAACTTTTTACCCATTTTAACCTCTATCCTTCCAAAAAAAATAAGGTATACTGTACCTTGCAAGGGTACAGTATACCTTAATAATCCAATAAAATCAAGGAACTACAACGTAATTGAGAGGATTGACCGGTGTTCCGTTTACTCTTACTTCAAAGTGCAGATGATTTCCTGTTGACGTTCCTGTCGTTCCTACCTTCGCTATTACCTGGCCGCGTTCCACTTTGTCGCCCACTTTAGCAATCAATTCTCTTGCATGGGCATACAGTGTTGAAATTCCAGCGCCGTGATCAACAATTATGTACCATCCGTATCCATCATCCCATGTAGCTTTAATGACTGTTCCTGAGTTCGCTGCCAGTATGTTGGAACCACCCGGTGCAGGTATGTCTATTCCATTATGCATTCGCCACACATTATATATCGGATGAAGTCTGTTTCCAAAATATGATGATATGTACGTGCCTTTTTCCGCAGGCCACAGCATTTTACCGCCGGCATATTTTAGCTTCTTTGACTCCTCCTGAAGCTTCTTGAGCTCTTCTTCAAGCTGTTTTGATTTTGCAAGCAATCTGTCCTCTTCTGCCAGGAGTGATTCAAACTCTTTTCTGCTTTGTATGTACTGCTGTTCAATGTTCTTGTAATCTTCCTCGAGCATCTTAAGGACTTTTTCTTTTTCTGCAAGTATTTCTTCCTTGTTCTTGCATGCTATTTCCTGCAGTGACTTTTTGTGCTCAAGGTCTTTTCTCAAAGTTTCGACTTCTTCCATCAGAGCATAGTCATTTCTAAGAAGAGTGGCCATCATGTAAACCCTGTTGATAAAATCAAGGATGTTTTTTGACTCCAACAGTAATTGGAATATGGAATAGTCCGAATACTGGTACATTACCTTTACACGTTCTTCAAACAAAGCACGCTTTCTGTCATACTCTTCCTGTGTTTGCCTGATGGTTTCTTCCATATTGAGTATCATTTCGTATGCATGCTCAATATCTTTGATGATAAGTTCCTTCTCTGACAAATTGTTCTGCTTCTGTTTTTCCAGTTCTGAAAGCTCTGCTTCTTTCGCACTGGCATTGTTTGCAGCATGTTTCTTTCTGTCTGCAATATTACCCAGTTTGCCTTCGATGTCATTCTTCTGGTTTTCTGTCTGTTTGATTTTCTGTTCGATTTCCTCAAGAGTTGCAGATTGTACATTTAAACTGCAAGTAAACAACACCGCAGAAAGCAAAGCTATCGATATGATTCTTGTCAGCATCGTTTTCTTCATTTGTAAAAACACTCCTTAGCATAAAACATCTAGAATGGTTATGTATTTGTTAATATTTTATGAATAGTGGTAATTGTTCCGTTACATACTACCACAAAAATCCGGGCAGTGCAACACATTTTTTAAACTTTTATATATTTTCTTATGGCAAATGCCGAACTTAACACTCCCACTACAACTCCACCCAGTACATAGTAGAATAACAGGTTTCCTGATACGGCTTGGAAGTCAATAAGCTCGATAAAATTGTTAAAAAACGCCTTTTCTGCTACAAAGTCTCCCACAAGGCCGTATACATATTTCATTATAAAATATGCAACTACTGCGCCGACAATACCAATAAACATGCCTTCAATGACAAAAGGTCCTCTTGTAAAAGATTCGGACGCTCCGATAAACTTCATTATCTCAAGTTCCTTCCTTCTTGCCATTACCGTAAGTTTAATAGTATTCATGGTAAGAAGTATTGACAATACTCCCAGTATCAAAAAGACCACATACGCACTTACTTCTATACCCTTCTTTATCGATGCAAACAGATTTACAACATTGAGAATGTCAGTTACTGCTTCAACGCTTTCAAGATTCTTCATGTCTTTGGTAAACTCTTCACCCGTTCCAGAATCCTTCAGCTTTACTTCAAAGGATACAAAAAGAAGTTCAGGACCATAACCTTCGAAAAGCTCCTTCTTGTCTTTGAAGGTCTCAAGAAGCCTTTCATACTGTTCTTCCTTGCTTATGGTTACGACATTCTCAACTCTTGGATCTTCCTTGAGTGCCTTCTCTATCTCCAAAACTCTCTCATCAGCGGTTTCTGTCTCAAGGTCTATCCTAATCTGAGGTTTGTCTCCCAGCTTATCCATTATATGTTGAAGGTTTTGCGATGTAAGGTTCAGAGAACCCAGAATAAACAGCGCCACGAATATTACCGATACTGAGGCAAAAATCATGAAGCCATTTTTCATCATGCCAGTTATTCCCTGTTTAATTATGTATAAAAATATCCTTACTTTCCTCATCGCTGCCACCCCCCTTTCTCAGCCCTCTTTGTTTCCTGCCGGTTATACTTCCGACTTTCATTTCCTCTTCACATAAAATCCTGTCGTCAGCCTGCAGGCCATGGTCAAGATACACAATCCTTTTTCCCATGGAAAGAGCAAGATCTCGTTCATGGGTTGCAACGATTACGGTTGTTCCCCTTTTGTTTATCTGATTCAATATTTCCATAATTTCTTTTGAGTTTTCCGGATCAAGGTTGCCCGTTGGTTCGTCTGCTATAATTATTTTTGGAGCATTAACAATGGCTCTTGCAAGCGCCACTCTCTGCTGCTCCCCTCCAGACAAATGTGAAGGATATTCCTTTTCTTTACTGGATAGTCCAACAAGCTGCAAAGCAAGCTTAACCCTGTGTTTTATCTCAGAAGGTGAGTATCCCATTATCTCCATGGCAAAGGCAACATTGCCATAGACTGTTTTTTTCTCAAGAAGTCTGAAATCCTGAAAAACCACGCCCAGATCACGCCTGTACTGCGGAATTCTTCTTCCCTTTACTTTTTTCAGGTTGTGATTGTTAGCAATAATTGTACCGCAGGTTGGATTTTCTTCTTTCATAAGAAGCTTTATTATTGTCGATTTGCCTGCGCCACTTGCCCCCATTAAAAACACAAACTCGCCTTCATATATCTCAAAGGAGATGCCTCTAAGTCCATACACTCCATTAGGATATCTTTTTACCACATTGTCGAATATAATTATTGGGCTATCCATATGTACCATTCCTTTATCATTTGTATTCAATTTAAACTTCATCTTTCGAACTCTAACTCCCCCGGTGCCTTTTTCTCCAAATATTTCATTATCATCAATGCTATACCAATCTTCATTCCTTCTTCAAATTTGGTACTGTCCAAATTAGTAAGCTTGTTGAATTTGTCCAGCCTGTAAACAAGCGTGTTTCTGTGAATGTATAACGCTCTTGCAGATTCACTTACATTCTGGTTGTTGTACAAAAAAGTCTTCACTGTATACAGAAGCTCTTTTGCATTTTTGTCTTTTAAAAACTCAACACCCAGTGTTTCCTTTAGAAACGATACGCAGTTTCGTATGGGCAAACCATATATTAACTTTTCTATACCCATTTTGTCGTAGACATAGCATTCCTTGTCCAAACCAAAAACAAGCCCTGCTTCTCTGGCAGTTTCTGCATCTTTGTATGATATGCTAATCTCAGTCAGCCTGGCAACCAAGGATCCAACTGAAACATAAGCATCCACCATAAGCTCTGAAGCAAGCGTGTCCCTGATTGTTGTACTTGTTTCGATTATCTGTTCATATTCGTCTTTTTCCTCATTGATTCCAAAGACTACAGCGTACTTCTGGGAGTTCAGGATTACTATTTTATATGTCTGAAATTGAGAAAAGATGCCCTTTAAGAGTACGGTAATGGAAGAGGATTCACTGTTGCTTATATAATCTTCACTACTAATATATATGTTCACAACCACATAACCGTGCTCGCCTTTTATTCCGTACTGGGTCAGTTCACTTTGGTTTACTGACTTGGGGCCATCTATAAGCAAGGACTGATAAAAATGATTAACTGCACTTTTTTGAATCTGCTCCTTGTTTTCGTATGCAAGAGCAGCCAGTTCAAGAAGCCTTCTGTCATTTTCCGTATTATCCCTGGATTTCATGTAAAGGTATACGGTACTGTCTGACCCCGCATATCTGAAAAAAGAATATCCGTCTTTTTGAAGAAAATCACTGTCCTCAATATCATTTTTTAATTCTTCAGGTACAGTAATCGTATTAAAAGCATTATTCGATTCACCAGAGTAATATATTTTGTTTTCTCTTTCATCAATTACTCCGAAATCCCTGTTTATTATCTGTGCAATTCTATCCAGTTGTATTCTGATATCTTTGCTGCTGTTCAATAATCCACTCTTCTCCCATTTAAGATTTATACACTGCTATTATACTTCCTTAAACCAACCTTTTCAAGGTAAATATATGGCATGAAACAAAAAAAGCCCCACGCTGAGTGAGGCCTGATATTCGTAAATAACACGCTTAGTTGGTGATAACGTTCTCGGTATCCTTGTCAAATACATGAATCTTGTTGGGATCAAGTGCAAATCTCATGGTATCGCCAACATATATGTTGTGTCTTGGCTTGATCTTTGCAATAAACATATGACCTTCAAGCATCATGTAAACCAGGGATTCAGCACCAAGCAACTCTAAAACTTCTACTGTGGACTCAATCTGTGAATCCTTGTATGCTTCCAGATACATAGCTTCATCATGTACGTGTTCGGAACGAATACCCATTACAACTTCCTTGTCAATGTAGCCGCCTTCTTCAAGACGCTTTGCCTTTACTTCTGGGAGTTTGATTGTCCATCTTCCTATTCTGAGGAAAATGTCATCATTAATCTTCTCAACACGGCAGTTTACAAAGTTCATCTGTGGTGTTCCTATAAATCCAGCAACGAACATGTTTACTGGACGCTCATAGAGACGCTGTGGAGTTTCAACCTGCTGGATGTATCCATCTTTCATAACGACGATTCTTGAACCCATCGTCATGGCCTCTACCTGGTCGTGAGTAACGTATATAACGGTTGTCTGCAGCTTCTGGTGCAGTTTGATAATCTCAGTTCTCATCTGTGCACGAAGCTTTGCGTCCAGGTTAGAAAGTGGTTCGTCCATCAGGAACACTTTTGGTTCACGAACGATGGCACGTCCAAGCGCAACTCTCTGCTTCTGACCACCGGACAAAGCCTTTATGGATCTGTCAAGTAAATGCTCTATCTCAAGAATTCTTGCTGCTTCATGTACTCTCTTCTTAATTTCTCCCTTTGGAGTCTTTCTGAGTTTAAGTCCAAAAGCCATATTCTCAAATACGGACATATGGGGATACAGCGCATAGTTCTGGAAAACCATCGCAATATCTCTGTCCTTTGGAGCTATGTCATTAACCAATTTGCCATCTATCAAAAGCTCTCCTGAAGTAACCTCTTCAAGTCCGGCAACCATTCTCAATGTAGTTGACTTTCCACATCCTGATGGTCCAACCAATACTAGAAACTCTTTATCCGCCACTTCCAGGTTAAAGTCATTTACCGCTGTAACTCCTCCAGGATATCTCTTATAGATGTTCTTAAAAACAACGCTTGCCATTATGTAACCTCCTATTATTGTTCACATGAATTTATTGTAATTTTTGTAATTTTTTAACGTATTCACTAATAGTATTTTATACGTAATATCATACTTCCCTATTATATCACTTGGCTCATATTTTAAACAGTAGTAAATCTTACAAAAAAACTTCGTTTTGCTTATGCAACCTGCACAACTAATGCTGTGTTATCTGCCTAATTACCATTAGTTTCTCCACTTGTTCAGCTATTATCCATTTCACTATATATTTCCATAGCTTCCTGTCTGCTGATTCCTCTTTCCTCCTCATTGTAAATATCATCTACAATCATTGAAGGAAACCTGGGAGTACCCCAATCCTTATACTTCTCCAGCAAGTGTCCGTTTCTAACCAATGTCCATCCATCTATGTTCGCCCTGTCCTGAAACAGTATATAGTTCATGTCAGCACGGGTTTTGATATAATAGTTGACTCCCACACTGCAGAAATAAGTAAATCCAAATTCTTTGTACAAAATATCCTGTACTTCTCCTGTCTTCCAGCTTCCAAAAGGATATACATATATCTTTGTCTCACCTATCAAAGGCGTTACCTCGTTCTTGAATTTCTGCGCGCAGTCCCTCATCTGTGCAACATTGTAGCCTGCCATTGCATCATGTTTGTATGAGTGGCTTGCGAAGTACCATCCGGTATCCTTAAGCGCTTTAACAATCGGCTTGACTTTCTCTATCTCTGACTCCCTGTTTGGAGAGTCCCTGTGAGTCCTGTACCCTAGTATTCCATCAAAACCTGTTAGGCATATCATGCCCTTTGCTCCGTTGAATGAAAAATCAGGATGTTCTTCTACAAACTTGTCAATTATCGGGATGTATTCATTGTCATCACTAATTATTTCCCTACCATCCTTCATCCTGGTATACGTTACCACCTTGCCCTTGTCATCCAATATGAGCTTGTCCACAGTACCGTATCCCAACTTGTTGCTGTAGTAGTTTGTGTCGTCAAATGACATTATCAAAGGCTTTTTGTTCTTTGGAAAGAGAAATGTTTTTACTTCATACCTTTTTACACCATCGACTGTTCTCTCTTCAAATATGTCGTTGGCGTTAATCAGCATGTATCCATCGTTGTACAAGGCTTGAAGAATCTTTTTAAACTCGCTTACAGTTACAAAGTCCTTGAACCATGTAGATGTTACCAGTGCCTTTTTGTCTGTCTGGGTGAAAGCCAGCTCTGGAAAGGCTATGAGCGAGTGAAAAAATATATGTTCAATTCTCCCTTTATATTCAACCAACTCGTAAGGTGTGACGGTTGGCTTTGGCGTCTGTGTCGGTTCTTCCGTACTTATCGTTCCAGTTGGTTCCGGTGTTGGTGTCACCTTAATTATCGGATCTGGATTGTTTCTTTTGTTCATTATTATCACGCATAAGATAATTATAACTAATAACAAAACTACAATCACAAACTCGTAAACCAATTTGGTAGATTTTTCGCCACTTTTTTTTGTGGACATATATTTATCACCTTGCCTTTTGTAAAGTATAAACATGAAATGAATTATATCCGTTATTCATTCACATGTCAAAAGTACAGTGTTGCTACAAATTAATTATACTTTATCATAGTTACAAAGGAATATATATTTTGTTAATTTAACAATAGAAAAAGGGTCCTGAATTTTAGTTTCAAGACCCTTGGCTCCTCAAGTTGGGCTCGAACCAACGACCCTGCGGTTAACAGCCGCATGCTCT
>JAAYLF010000144.1 GCA_012522035.1 Clostridiaceae bacterium | reverse complement strand
TGCATACAGTGCTGCGAAGGCCGGCGTTTCCAATCTTACTCAGTGGATGAGCGTGCACTTTGCGCCTAGCAACATAAGAGTGAACGCAATAGCACCTGGTTTCTTTGTTACACATCAGAACAGAAATCTTCTCTTTGATGAAAATGGCAACCCAACAGCCAGATCAAAGAAAATACTGTCCCATACTCCCATGAACCGTTTTGGCGATCCTTCAGATCTAATAGGAACATTGCTGTGGCTGGTTTGCGACGATGCGTCAGGGTTTGTAACAGGCACTGTAATTCCGGTCGATGGTGGATTTGCTGCATATTCAGGAGTATAAGCAGAAATAAATTGAACATAATCAAAGTCCTTCCTAATACGAAGGGCTTTTTTTATGTCATAAAAAAGGCATGACAAAGCAAGCCTGCACTTTTTTATGCAGAAAAAACAATATAGTCACATTTTTTAGGGGGAAATCAAATCTAATAGGGGGATGGCAGGTTAAAAGATATTATTTTAAACGCTTGCGCAGCAAAGTATGTCGTTGTGATTAATAAGTTTGTGTATTACATTCTTTTTCATTTTTTCAAGCCTTGCAGGATCGTTTATAAACTCCTCAAAGCTCTTCAGGCAATTACGTATGAAGCTGTACGAAAGACCCACAACTCTTGAAATTTGCCTGACATATGTGCCAGGAATCAAGCTTATTGCGTACAGCCATTTGTTTCTTTCCATTTCCTCCATGTGTTTTATATCCGAAATCTTCAACTTGAAGACATTTTCTACTTCCTTTCTAACCATGGTATCCGACATATAGTATTTCCCGTGCAGTTCGGAATCTCCTTCGCAGAACTGGTCGTTTTCGTCCCTTTCCATAAGTTTGACAAACTCTTTATATGTCACCTTTCTGAAATAGGAAGTGTCAATGTATATGGACCATTTCTTTTCAGCAGCCTTTTTGTTTTCAATTTTGTAGAGTATAGTAAGATATTTTGTGAAGCTGCTGTACACGTACGTTTTTGGGTCCTCTTTTGCCGAATATGGATTGTTGTGTATATAATTAACCAGTGTAACCAGTTGGTTAAGACTGTTTACCGGAACTGCCTTGAACGCTTCGGCAAATACTGCTCCGTGTCTTTTTGTAGGTTTGTTGTTTTTCATTGTGATTTCAGTACGATTGAAGTATCTTGCATAAGGGGCACATACATCCCGCATAAAGTTTGAAATATTAATAAAATCTGGGGATCTCAAGCAAAAATGAAAATGGTTGTCCATGATTGCGTATGCATAAATAGTAATACTATGCTTTTGGGCATTTTTTTGCACAAGCTGGCAAAAGTAATCCTTGTCTTCCTCATTTCTGAAAATAACCATGTCTCCCACGCCAATATTCATAACGTGGTAAATGTTATTGAAAAAACTCTTTTGGCGCATGCCACCAACCTCCTAAAACTATAATTTCAGGATGTGGTATACATGGTTTGACTATGCTGCGAATATGGCATGAATTTGCAGATTGAAACAACGTATGTAAAGTCCTTTGATTGTCTGTTCATAATATACAGGAATCAAAAAAATTGCAAGTAAAAAACTGTAAAAAGGTGTTTTCTCATTTGATGTACATTTATGATTAATATGCTATACTTAATAGGCAAATTAGAAAAGTATTGGGAGTGAAGAGTATGGCTTTTTTACAATGGGAGAAAAAACTACATGCACATTACTGCATAAGGGTCAAGTTTGAGACCAAACAAGAGCAAATCAAGCTGAATATGACAGGACGTACACAATTTGTTTTCTATTTGGACGGCCAATTTGCTGGAGACGGTCCTACGAGATTCCATTACACAAATCCTCAATACACTGAGTATTATCTGGATATGGAGAAAGGGAAGCATGTGATAACGGTTATTCTTGAGTATCAGGATCTAGCCACACGAATATGCGATAATCAACTTCCTCCATTCTTTATGATAGAGATTTACGGAGAAGACGGAAGGGAAATAGAGCCTGAGATTGCATATGCAAATCTTGGGGGATTTGATCAAAGCGGCAGCATAAAAATAAACGCAATACTTGGATTTATGGAGTGGAGAGACACATCCTTTACTCCTCAGAACATATTTGATATCGATTTTGATGATAGCTTTTGGAACAGAGAGTATTCAAAAGAACGTGTGTTTAATGTTGAGCTCGATAAAACTTCACCAGTCAAGAATTTGGAGATAGAGCTTACGAGGATAGGAAGCGGATACCTGACAGAAGAATTTGGATATGAAAAAGACTTTCCTCAGGCAAGATTCTCCCTGAGAAGACTTAGACATCTGGTAAGCCCACCACAAGGTGTCTGGAGAAGGTATGATCTTGGTACAGTCAAACTAGTGCGCCCCTGTATCACTATAAATTGTCCCAAAGGTGCTACTGTGGAATTTGCTTTCTGTGAATCACTGGTAGAGGGCGGCAGGGTTACCCCCTTTGTAAGTTTGACAACCGGTCAATCAGCCAACATGGTTCATTTCACAGCCCGAGGTGGTGTTGAGACGTTTATGCCTATAACTCCTCTCGGAGGCCGTTATCTTGAAGTTCATGTGGTATGCGATCCGTCAGAAGTTGACAACATAGAAATACTTGAGGAGAAGGCATACTGGCGAACCTTCTTTGATGATAAAGTGGGCGAATTTGAATGCAATGACGGCAGACTCAATGTTATCTGGCAAATGGGTGTGGACACGTTGCGCTCTTGCACTGAAGATGTGGTTACTGACTGCCCGGTGAGGGAGAGAGGCCAATGGACAGGCGATAGTGCGGTTGTGGGATTAAGGACTGCATCAGTTGCTTATGGAGACTTGCAGGTTATTAGAAAGTCTCTGTTACAGGCTGCCACGCTGACAGATGAAAATGGAGTAGTACCTGCCTTGTATCCTGGTCAGATCGCATACTTCATAACATATTCCTTGCTCTGGGTAGCAGGCCTTAGAGACTATTTTGACTACTGCGGGGATGAAACTTTACTCCGGGAGGTATACAGACCGCTAAAAAAATTCATGGACTTCATGGAGAAGAGCCTGGATTTGAATGATGGCCTTATAAAGAATAACGGTGTTGAGCTTGATTGTGGTTTTATTGATTGGGGTTATGAAGTAAAACCAGGCAGGATGATCCTTCCTGTAATCTGCATGTACTACACTGCACTGGGTGTATACCTGGAAATCACCGAGGTTCTGGGAGTAGATAATGAAAAAGCCAAAACAAGCAGACAGATGGAAAACGTACGCAGTTTGCTTGAAAGAGCAAAGAAAATCATGGAGCCTGAGTTTCACTCCTATGTTATGCTTCTTTATGCAGGATTGATCAATGAAGAGGAAAAGCAGCCTGTTCTGGATTACATCAAGAATTTTATTATCAGCTGTTTTCCAAACAATCCTGATGCACCAAGGTTGTACAGTCCTACCATATTCCTAAAGCAAATTATCACTCCATTCTTTATGAATTTTGCACTAACAGCTCTCATGGAGAACGGTGAGGACGAGTTTGCTACAAGACAGATTAAATCTTGTTGGGGATACATGTTGGATCTGGGAGAGACCACATGCCTGGAAGTTTTTGATACCAGATGGAGTCACTGCCATCAGTGGTCTGGTTGTCCAACCTGGATTCTTACACACTATGGTCTTGGGCTTGCCAAACGCTTCATAAAAGGCATGAATCACTTTGAGTTCAAGTTGAGACCGGGTAGAATAAAGAATGCAAAAGGTTCAATTCCTCTGCCTTGCGGCAGCAAAGTACATGTTGAATGGTATGATGGCAAATACAAGGTACTCCCTGAGAAAGACATCACAATCCATTTTGACAGCGGAGAAAAACTGGAATGCAAGGCAGGCATTGAAACGGTATTTGACATATAGAGGAATCAAAAAACCAGGGACTTCCAAGTTGGTTCCTGGTTTTAGTCTATTTTGTATCAAGTAATTATATCAACATAGCTTGCTCTGTCGCCTACGGGATCTACAGATTTGCCTTTTATAAGCAGCAGTTCCACTTCGTACTTTCCGTTTGCATAATCCATGGCAATTCCCATATACTTTGACAGCTTGGAAAAGTTGTTCACACTGTGATGCACATTTTTACTTAGTGATTCGAGTATTTGTGGTGCTTTCGATATACTCTCCACAGTGATCAGTTGTTCAGCACAACCATTAAGAAAAGCAAGCTGGTTTGCCTTTCTGTATGGGTCTCCCGAACTAGATATCATCTTGCCGTTGGAGTCGTATCTGTGCCTTCTTCTTACAAATTCAAGAGCTTGTTTGGAATTCAAAAATTGTCTTCCTTTTGCCAAAAATAGTTTTCCGTTTGAATTATACATATCTTCCGGCACATCAACATAAACTCCGCCAGCTATATCCACTATCTCTGTAAAGCCTTCAAAATTGACCCTTATATAATCATGGATGGTAAGGTCGACATTAACCAACAGTCCATCCAGAACGCTGCATAAAAAGTTAATTCCCTTGCTTTCAAATATGCCGTCCTGGTAATTCAGGATGTTGTTACCTACATGGAAGGCGGCATTTACTTTGAAGATACCCTTGAAGTAATATTTTGGACTCTTTAAGAGGTTGGCTATGTTTTCCGGGTATGGTACATAAGCGTCCCTTGGAACAGAAACAACTTTTATGGTCTTCTTGCTGTTGCTGATACTCACAATAAATATGGAGTCCACGTTGTTGTATATCTCGTCAACTCCCAGCATAAGCACATTTATGCTGTCAGGTTCAAGTCTCAAATCTTTACCGTTTATATGCTTTACTCCTGGAACCTTTGGGTCTGGAACATAAGGTATGGTTGGAGTAGGCACCGGAGTTGGTGTAGGGGTTGATGGTGTTGTGTTCGGGTCCGGTGTTGATTCACCATCAGGCGTTTCTGTAACCGTAGGAGAGGGGGTCGAAGTTGGATTCAGATAACCACTTAGGTCAACAACCGGAGCACCAGGACTTAATACAGGCTCTCCATCATCAGAATCGTCTGGTATATAGTTATTCAGGAATCTTAACAAAGGTCCAATATATGTAATATATACTGCTGCTGTAATCAAAACCAAAAATGTAAATAACTTCAAAAGTTTTGCTCTTCTTCTGTAATTAGGTTTCATTTAGAATCCTTCCCATCCAAAATTTCATGGTAATAGTATCACTGAGATATTTAAAAGTCAATATTTCCAAAATTGTCCTTAAGGAGTTTTATTTCTTTGGCATATCCTTCAATTTCATTTGGTGTTTCAAGAATAAACACTTTGTCTTTCAAATCTTTATGATTAATCAGCCTGAAAAAGAATTCTTCTCCCAGAAAGCCATCGCCAATCTTTTCGTGCCTGTCTTTGTGGCTGGCAAATGGGTTCTTGGAGTCATTAATGTGAATTGCATGCAGCCTATCTATTCCTATAACCTTGTCAAACTCATAAAGGACGCCATCCAAATCTTCTTTTATATCATAGCCTCCGTCGTATACATGGCATGTATCAAGACAGACGCCTACCTTGTCGGGGTGGTTAAGCCCATCAATAAACATAAGTAGCTCGTCAAAAGTCCTGCCAATTTCAGAACCCTTGCCAGTCATTGTTTCAAGCAGTATGGTAGTGGTCATGGTGCTTGTCATGTTCTGGTTTAGAACATCAATCACTCTTTTGATACCTTCTTCCACTCCTGAGTTGACATGGCTTCCAGGATGCATGTTGTAGAAGTTGCCTGGCATAAGTTCCATATGAGCCAGATCTTCTTCCACAGTGAGGTAGGCAAAATTCAGTACTCTTTTATCGGGAGAAGCAGGATTCAATGTGTATGGGGCATGCCCGACAATCTTGTTGAAATTGTTCTCCTTCATCATGTTGTTAAAATTGCCGATATCTTCATGGTCTATGTTTTTTACTCTGCTGCCTCTTGGATTGCGGGTAAAGAACTGAAAAGTATTAGCTCCTATGTCTAGAGCCTGGTTCATCATGTTTACATAACC
>JAAYLF010000143.1 GCA_012522035.1 Clostridiaceae bacterium | reverse complement strand
TGGAAGAGAACGTTTGATTTTGGCTACCAGTCAGGTTTTGAGAGGCGTCCTTTCAGAACAAAGCATAGTATCGGTCTGCATTATCGCAGAATGATATCTTTTCTATCAGGTTTTGCATACCTGTCAGCCCTGAATCTTAATCTTGAAGAGTATTTGAAAGATCCTAATAAAAGTGAAAACACATATTTTACATATAACGGCAGAAAAGCCATCTCCTACACTATGGCTCATGAAATAGACTAAGGTAACAATAACGTAATGAAGATGATTGAGCATATAGTATATGAAAACACAGGAAGCTTGAACCATACAGTTCTAAAAGCGCTTGCAATGTCAATGTCCGGATGGGCACATGAGATCCTTGAAAAGCTATTGCATTCTGCACAACTTCAGGAAGGTCTCAGGCAGTCAATTTGGAATTGATTGACGAGGGTGATGCCGACAACTTTATTTATCTTCTCAAAGTCATACTGGACAACAAAATGGAGAGGTTTTCATCGGTTGTCAGGGCGTTTGATGTATGGACCGGTTTGCCCGTATCAGCCGAAAAGTCCAAAGCAGCAAGATACTATTTGGAAGTTATATATGACTGTGTTGCAAACCGGCACGAAAAAAAAATATCTTGCCAGCCCAAATCCTGTCGAAAACCATATTGCACTTATGTGCATTGGTTTTTATGAGCTGCAGGATGTGTACAAGGTCCTGGATGATTTCCTGGGTAATAATGATCCGGCAAAACGCATTGCTGGTTGGTACCTTTTGTCCCAGACCGCCGATCCTCAGGCACAACTTGAGTATTTTATCAAATACAGTGATGAACGGACTCCTGATGTACTGGCATACATGACAGATTCTTTGGTAGTGAAGCTTAAATACGGTCATGAATTGATGTTTGAAAAGCTATCGAAAATGATAAACGAAACACCAATAAAGACAAAATCAGTCTTTTATCCCGGTATGCAGGAACTTACCAGAAAGTACTCCCAGGAATTCACGTACAATGGCCTTGTTGAGCTGGCAAAGTCAGCTGGTGCCGGGCTTAAAGATAGCATGTTTAATACCCTGTGTGACTATTATGAAAGAATACCTGTTGATACAAGGATGGTATTTGTTGAGAATCTTTCCAATAACATGACGACAAAAAAACACAGGCAGACAATACTAAATGCTGCATGCGACAAGAGTAAGTATGTGAGAATTATTGCGGCATCAAAGTTGAAAGAAATAAAGCTTTCCGAGGAAGAATATATGGAGCTTGAATGCATGCTTCGTCATAAGACGGAGTCTTTACGAAAAAACATCATGGTATTGCTGCTTGAACAAAGTCCCGAGGACTGTCTGGAGTCTGTAAGAAGATTGCACAATTCTCAAGACGCAAACTGCAAACTGGCAGCCAGGCAGATGGTTATGGACATGCAGTCTGATTCCAGATTTGCAAAGGTATTAAGCAAGGCCAAAGAAATTGTCAGCATGGAGGAGGTTGTCGCGGAAAGCGATGAGAATGTATATGGTTTGGTTGATTATGGCAAGCTAACCAAACTTGCTGTGCCCAAAAAGAAACCATCATACAAATTCAAAGATGCATTACCTGACCTGAAGGAACTTGAGAAAAAGGTACATAAATTAACTGAAGTCGTTAAAAGGCATGTAAATGAAGGTATATTACAGCGAAAATGAGGAGATTGTCTACGGCAGCGAGAGAAGTGTAAGGGTGCTTAAGAATAAGTATCCCCGAAAATACAATCTTGACGATTATCCATATGGTGCTGAGTTCAGGGAAGAAATAAGCAAATTGTTTACCAGGCAGGAGCTTATTCAAGCCGTATTCTATTTCAGTCTGGTTGACAATCGAGCCCTGAGCCTTGAAATAATGAAGCTTTTTAACTTGTCATTCAATGAGAACATACACAAGATACCGTACTGCGACTATGTAAAGACTTATCTTAATGCAGCACTGGAAGAGGTAACGGACAAATACCCCTTTTATTTCGATGTCGCACTTGATCTTTACAACAACTATTCTCACAGATTTTTAGAAAAAGAACTGCCGAACATGAGTGATGCAATAAGGCAGGTATACGAAAAGGATGACAATCTGCATTTCTGCATTGGTCAAAAAAATCCAGTTGTATATTGGATGAATTGCATATATATGATGGATATGTCATCGGAGGAGTTTAAAGATTATTTCCACCTGGCTTATGGGTATATAAAAGCGATGAATTTTAAAACAAGTGCCTACATTGGTTTGCAAGTCCTTGCCAGGGCGTACAAAGAGGGAATCATAAATGAGAATGATGTATGCTACTTTATGACTCTGCCTGGTTTTGAACAGCTTATGGATAATGCCACATTGAAAAGAAACGAATCTTTTCGTAAAAACAACAAGGAATTCATGGAGATTGTAAATAGAATAATCGACAAAGTAATTGAGACGGAAATTAACCGTGGTGAAGCACCTTCCAGATTGTCTCCCTTGGCGGGAAAAATAAATCGCTGTTATGGCAGTTACAATTTTGCACAAATTGTGTGTGCGATGAATGAACGAAATTATGTGAGGGGCTACAACTTTGCAGGGGCAACAGCACAAAAGGCCAGACGTTAAGTTTTCTACTCAAGAATCTTTATCCAAAGGAAGGTGAAAATGCCCATACGCTTGGGCAAATAAAGGAGTTTAAGAAACTTGGGGTGCAAAAGATTGTTGATGCTGCGATGTATGCGCCGCAGTGGCTTGGTATTGTGGAGGAATATTTGATGGTGCCGGGTCTTCAGAAAGCAGGAGTGTGGTTTCATGCCCACTTGAATGAATACTTTACTGAAGAGAAGAATGCCCTGGTGGCCCGCTATTCCTCGATTTCCCCTATGGATTTCAAGGCTGGAGCTTTTGATTCCAGGTGGTTTAGGGAAGCTCTAAGCGAAGTGGGAGAGAAAAACTTTGCCCTGTTGTACAAGGCTGCCAAATATATTGCAGGAGGGAACCTGCACAAGCGTTCCCAGCCGTTTGCGGATAGTGTGAGAGGAAAGCTTGATAAAAGTGATGTTCTTGAAAAGGTAGCAAAATCAAGGAACAAGGATTACCTGCTTGGTTATACACTGATGCCGTATGAAAGTCAGGAAGAACTGCTGGAAAGATATATGTTTGTGGAGAATTTCAGAAAGGAAAGCAGGCAGTTTGGTGCAATGCGAAGGCAAAGCGAGGCTCAAGCTTATGATATTGCCATCCAGAATCTAGCTCGCATTGGTGGTTATGAGGATACAAACAGGTTTGTCTGGCAGATGGAATCCTTGAAACTCGATAGTGTAAGGCATTGGTTTGAGTCTGTTAAAGTGGATGAGCTAATATTAACAATTGGTTTTGATGAAGAAGGCATTGCCTCAATGAAGTGTACAAAGGATGACAAGGTATTAAAGTCAGTGCCTGCTGCATACAAAAACCATCCGGTTGTAGCGGAAGGGCTGGAGGTTGTCAAATCTTTGAAAGAGCAGCAAAAAAGGGCTAGGAAGACATTGGAAAGAGCTATGGTGCACAGGGATGCGTTTACAAAAAGAGAGCTTGAATTGCTTGCAAGGAATCCTGTCCTTGGTCCTTCAACAAAAAAGCTTCTCTTTGTGAGCAGTGGCTTTGTGGGGTTCTTCGCAGATGGTTTCTTGGTTGACTTTAACGGCAGCATGACTCAGGTTGATGAAAACATATACATTGCCCATCCTTATGATTTAATGACGTCAAAAACATGGCATGACTGGCAGAAGCGTTTTTATACTGAGAGAATAAAGCAGCCTTTCAAGCAGGTGTTTCGTGAGTATTATTGCCCGAATGTGGATGAGCTTAAGGAAAAAACCATATCCAGGCGATATGCAGGACATCAGCTTCAGCCTCAAAAGGCTGCAAGACTAGCAGAAGAGCGCCTTTGGAATACCAGCGAAGGTTTGTTCAAAGTATACTTCAAAGAGCATATTATGGTTTCACTGAACTTTGAGTCCGGTTGGTTTTCGCCTATGGATATTGAGGTGCCGACCATACATTCAGTAGAGTTTTCAATACTGACAATTGGAACGTTATGAATATCACGGAAGTACCGCCTGTATTTTTCTCAGAAGCCATGAGGGATATTGATTTGCTTGTCAGTGCTGCCCATTACGGAAGTGTGGACCCGGAAGCAAGTCTGTCCACTATTGAAATGCGCACTGCCCTTATCAACGTGCTGCTTCCACTTCTCAAGATTGACAATGTTACAATAAATAAATCCCATGCGCTAATCAAAGGAGAGTTTGGCGAATATACTGTTCACCTGGGAAGTGGTGTTGCTCATATGCAGGCAAAGGGAATGATGCCTATTCTTCCAGTGCATTCCTCTCACAGAGGAAGAGTATTTCTTCCTTTTGCCGATGATGATCTCAAAACTGCTGAGGTGCTTACAAAGATAGTAATGTTGGCAGAAGACAAGAAGATAAAGGATCCGGTTATACTTGGGTTTATTCGTTCATAGAAGAGTATTGATAGAAAGAGAGAGAGGAAAATGGACAAAGTGTTGGAAGAAGCTATTAGTTTGCTTGATGGTGGTGGTTTTCATTATGCTGTTTACGGAGGGTATGCAATTGAGCTTTTCCTTGACAGAAACATACGCAAGCATGCAGACGTTGACATCTCGGTATATTGGCATGAAAGGGATCGGATTATTCAGTACATGCAGCATTTGGGTTGACGTGTTTTTGAGCCTATTGGCAATAATCTGGTACACCACATTGAAGACGTAAACGACCAGATGATGGTGAAAAGAAACCTCTTTAGCTTCTTTTGTCCATAAAGAACCCTTGTGTTCAAGAAGTAAAATTGGACTGCCTTTGGCAAAAGACGCCAACCACGGTCTTGGAACGCAAAGCATAAGGCATGTGGTTGAGAAGCTGCATGGAAATTGTCAGTTTGCTGTCAAGGATTATTTGTTTGTTCTCAGGGTTGTTCTTTAGAATTTGTAATCGGAGAAGCTGTATTGTATAATATTGGCAAAAACAGTAGGAGATTAAGATGAAGATTGCATGCAACTATTATTTGGAAACAGAAGAACTATTTGACGAAGGAAGAATCCATCTCGATTATTTCAAATATCCTGCTCTTGGCTTTCAAATGGAGATTATGAAGGACCTGGATGCTTTTGAAGGTCTTTGCAGTCGTATAGCTCAAAAAAGACCGATTCTTCTGCATGGCCTTTATCCTGCACCGCATGATCTGTCTTCTGCCACACTTAAGGAAGACTTTGATGATAGAATTGCAGACAGGCTTGTTGAAACAACAAAAACCCCGGGCTTGTCTTTTCATCCTGCATTGTCAAAAAAACCTGAACGTGTGCCTTTTGGTGCTTTTTTTGAAACAATTGTAGATAATGCAAGGTACATAAAAGAAAAGTACGAGTATTTGGAGTTTGTCCTGATTGAAAACTGCGACAATGTAATGTGGGGTGAACTCATAAAGCCGGATGTATTTTCAAGGCTTGTACATGAAAGCGGATGCGGCCTTCTTTTGGATATAAGTCATGCGTTTTGTGCGGCAAAATGGCTCGATATGCCTTTTTACGAGTACATGGAAAAGCTTCCTCTTGATAAAACCGTGGAAGTGCATATAAATGGGTGGATTGAAATACCTGGTGCTGTTATGTGCCATACGATGATACATGAAGAAGGCTACAAGGCTCTTGAGTTTGTACTTGATAGGTGCAGACCGGAAATTGTCACTGTGGAATATGGGAGGGACAATGACAAGATAGGAGCCGGAATCCCGCTGGTTCTGCATACAGATATTAATGAGAAAATTAAAGAAGAAATAGAGATTCAGATGCACAGGGTGTGGGAAATCGTGAAAAGTAGAGCGAATTGACAGAAAGAGAGAATACGGGTATAATTTAAGTATAAATAAATATTGCATGTGTAGAGATTTGGAGACACACGTAAAAATGAAGGCGAGGCCTTTGTTTTCGTGTGTCTTTTTTTTCATGTCATGAGGAAGGTGTACATATGGTTTATGATGTTGCAATAATTGGTGCTGGTGTTACTGGTGCAATGACAGCAAGGGAATTGTCTAGATATGAACTGTCGGTATGTGTAATTGAAAAGGAAAGCGATGTGGCAATGGGGGCATCAAAAGCCAACAGCGGCATTGTGCATGCAGGGTTTGATGCAAAAAGCGGTACTTTGAAAGCCAGATTCAATGTTGAAGGCTCGCTGATGATGGAGAAGATAACAAAGGAACTGGGTGTGAAGTACAAAAGAAACGGCTCGATGGTTCTTGCTTTTCGCGAAGAGGAGAGGGACGTTCTTTTAGAGCTTTATGAAAGAGGTATTAGAAACGGAGTTGGCGGCCTGGAAATAATAAATGGGGAGAGAATAAGGGAACTGGAAGAGAATGTGTCTGACAAGGCATTGTATGCACTCCATGCAAAAACAGGGGCCATTGTATGTCCTTACGAGCTTACTATTGCAGCTATGGGACATGCTATGGACAATGGTGTGGAGCTTTTTCTTGAAAGCAGGGTTCTTGACATATCTTGTGATAACGGAGCATTTGAAGTAGAAACCACCAAAGGCACAATAAAGGCAAGATACATTATCAATGCTGCAGGACTGTATGCTGACAAAATATCCAGGATGGTTGGAGATGATTCTTTTGAGATAACTCCAAGAAAAGGAGAGTACCTTCTTCTCGACAAGGAGCTGTGCGGCCTGGTTGGGCACACCATATTCAAGGTGCCCACTAAAATGGGAAAGGGTGTGCTTGTAAGTCCTACTGTGGATGGCAACATCCTTCTGGGACCCACTTCAGAGGATGTTTACGACAAGGAAGACACCCAAACCACCAGGGTTGGTATTGAGAAGATTATTAATAGTGCTGCGGAATGCGTGAAGAACATTCCTTTTGGCAGTGTGATAACTTCTTTTACCGGGCTTAGGGCTACGACAAAAAATGGTGATTTTTTAATTACAGCCCCAAAACCCAATTTTCTTAATCTTGCAGGAATAGACTCACCCGGTCTTACAGCAGCGCCTGCAATAGCGGTGCATGTATCAAACATGCTGAAAGACATGGGATTGGAGCTGGTTGAGAAAAAGGACTATACAAGTACAAGAAAAATATACCAGGTAGAAAAGTCCAGGTACAATAAAATGGTGTGCAGATGTGAAAAGGTTAGTGAAGGGAAAATAATTGAAGCCATACACACAAACCCAAAAGCCATTACTGTGGATGCTATAAAAAGGAGAACAAGAAGCGGTATGGGAAGATGCCAGGGAGGCTTCTGCATGCCGAGTGTTGTATCGATTTTGGCAAGAGAGCTCGGAATTGATGTTTGCGAGGTTAGAAAATCAGGCGGAGATTCAAGAATTGTTGTGGGGAAGAAGGAGTGAAAACATGCAGACGAAGGATTTGGTCATAATTGGTGGAGGACCTGCAGGCATGGCTGCAGCGGTGTCCGCTTATGGGAAGGGAATAAGGGATTTGCTGATTATAGAGAGGGATGAAAGCCTTGGAGGTATTTTGCAGCAGTGCATACACAACGGTTTTGGTCTTCATATGTTCAAGGAGGAGCTTACAGGGCCCGAATATGCCTGGAGATATGAGAAAATGATATTGGATTTGGGTATTCCTTTCAAACTTAACTCCATGGTGGTGGATATTTCAAAGGACAAAGTGATAACTTACGTAAATGAAGAAGAAGGAGAAGTAAAGATAAAGGCAAAAGCAATAATTCTTGCCATGGGATGCAGGGAAAGAAGCAGGGGAGCCTTGAATATTCCCGGGACAAGACCTGCCGGCATTTACACTGCGGGTACAGCCCAGAAGTTCATTAATATGATGGGACTTATGGTTGGCAGACAAGTTGTCATATTGGGGTCGGGAGACATTGGCCTTATAATGGCAAGAAGAATGACTCTTGAAGGAGCTTCTGTCAAGGCGGTTTGTGAAATCATGCCCTATTCCAGCGGTCTTGCAAGAAATATAGTTCAGTGTCTTGATGATTTCAACATTCCTTTAAAGCTTGGTCATACCGTTACAAAAATACACGGCAAAGATAGACTTGAAGGAGTTACAATTTCCAAAGTTGATGAAAACAGAAGGCCAATTCCGGGTACTGAAGAGTACATAGAGTGTGACACCCTTCTTTTGTCCGTTGGTCTTATCCCTGAAAACGAGCTTACAAAAGGAATGGGTATTGAGCTGGATGGAAGTACAAAAGGTGCTGTTGTGGACCAAAACAGGGAAACTTCTCTTGAAGGGGTGTTTTCCTGTGGAAATGTACTGCATGTTCATGACCTTGTGGATTATGTCTCTGAAGAAGCATATATTGCAGGGGAAGCTGCAGCAAGATATATAAAAGGGGAGAGGGTTAAGAATAAAAATATCTCTGTAACTGCATCAGATAATGTAAGTTACGTGGTTCCTCAAAGAATTTCGAGTGACAATGAAAAGGTGAAAATATATTTCAGGACGAAAAATGAACTTGATAATGTTCAGATAATTGTCAGTGACTGTGAAAAGGTTGTCTGCAAGGCGAAAAGAAGGAAGACTAAACCCGGAGAAATGGAATATGTCACCATGGCGGAAGATGTGTTAAAAAATATCAAAGGCAATGAAATCAGCCTTAAGGTAATTGGAGAGTGATGGTTATGGAGCTTGTGTGCATTGTATGTCCTGTAAGCTGTAATCTGGAAGTTGTAATGGAAGATGGGAAGATCAAGGAAATAAAGGGGGCAGGATGCAAAAAAGGAGTCAAATATGCAGAAGAAGAGTGCATCTGTCCAAAGAGGACCCTTACCACTACCATAAGAACAACTGATAACAGGATGGTTTCTGTAAGGTCGGACAAGCCTTTGCCCAAAGACAGGATTTTTGAGGTAATGGAGAAGATTAACAAGGTAAAATGTGCTCCGCCTGTGAGAATTGGTGATATCATATTGGAGAAGGTTTACGAGGATGTGAACATAATAGCCACGAGAAACATCGGATAGGAGAATGGTATGAACATATTTGAAGACAACCCAATTATACCTGCAATTCATACAAGGGAAGACTTTGACGAGGCGGTAAAAAGTCATTTGAACATTATCTTTCTGTTAAAGACAAACATATTCAATCTGGAAGAGTATGCGCAGTGTGCCCACAGGCATGGGAAAACAGTTTTTGTTCATGCTGATATGATAGAAGGGGTAGCAAGGGATAACTATGGTATTGAGTATATGGCAAAATGTGGTGTTGATGGCATTTTGAGTACGAGGATAAATATACTCAAACAGGCAAGAGAGCTAAAGCTTTATACAATTCAGCGCTTCTTTATCATCGATTATCATTCCTTTGATACAGCCATAGAGTCAATGAAAATGTTCATGCCCGACATGATGGAGATAATGCCGGGAGTTGTACCCAAGATAATTGAAAAATTCAAGACCAGTGTCAACATACCTATTATTGCAGGTGGCCTTATTGAAACCAAAAAGGAAATACTGGATGCATTGAAAGCAGGAGCATCCAGTATTTCCACATCGAACAAGAGGCTATGGTATAGCTAGATTACGATTTTGTTGCATGTATTGCCGCAATATAGCCAAACGCCAGGGCAGGACCTATAGTTCCTCCTCCACCCCAGTATGCATTGGCACTTGGTGCTGCAATACAGTTTCCTGCACCGTATAGACCGGGAATCGGATTGTCGTTCCAATCAAGGATTTGACCATGTTTGTTGATTACAGGACCTCCGTTGGTGTCCAGTGTACTTGATGCCAGAATTGCTGCATAATACGGGCCTTCTTCCGAAAGAGGATACATGGTGTAGTTCTTGGTTTTGTCTTCAGGCCAGTTTATACCTGGTTTTGTAGGAAGTACTGAACCCCACTCTCTGTCATACGCAAATTCTCCTCTTTGGAAATCAAGATCATGGCCGTTTCTTGCAAACTCATTGAATCTCAAGAATGTATCCTTAAGTCCTTGGGCAAAAGTTTCATCGACTCTGAAACTTCCGATATGTGGAGTGAGTTTCTCTACACGTTTTTTTATCTTGCTTGCAAGGTCATCAAGATCTTTGCCTTCTATCAGGTATTTAAGGTCAAGTCCTGATGTGGCAAAAGGCGGATATCCGTCCCAAAATTCAACCGCTCTTCTGTCTGCGATAAGGAATAGGAGTTGATTTGTCCATTCTCCCTTGTTCTGATCCCATACAAAGTGAATCATGCCTCTGTCGTTGTAGTTTCTTTTTTCATTCAAAACCCTTTTTCCGTATTTATTGACAATGAACACGCTGTCTCCAGGGATGAAGAAACAGTTGTTTGCAGCCTTGGGGTTGTCTATCTTGT
>JAAYLF010000142.1 GCA_012522035.1 Clostridiaceae bacterium | reverse complement strand
GTCCAATTACGCCAAGAAAGCTTATATTGGGAAGTGAATTTGCAAATTCAATATACTTGGTTTCTTCTATTGAAACCAAGTCAATCTCACAGCTTGTTCTTAAGGTCCCTGTGAAAAAGTTGGTCAAAAGTCTTGCATAGCTTTCGAAAATATTGCTGATGGTTCTCAACTGCTCTTTTGTAAATTTGTTTGCCAGCCTGAAGTTGTACTTCTTCACTCTCATTTCCGGTTTTGATTCCTTGTCCACCGGAAATATGCCGGCATTAAGCGACTTTAACAGTTCGTCTATTTCGCTTTGCGACAAAACATTAGCCATTCATTTCACCCAATCCTGTCATATGGTCTATCGTCATTGCACTAATATCTCCTCGAAATATACGTTTACAAACGCCTCCGTTTCAAACACCTCGTTAAGATGGTTGATTATGTCCTCTTTCAGCTCTTGCATGCCGTCTTCCTGATTGATTTCCCCGGGAGTCTTGTTCCTAAGCACCGTTATAATTGCATCCCTTACAATATGGTTGTCCTTCTCCAGGGATTTGACCATCTTCTTGTTTGAGACTTCCAGGATTATCTTGGCTTTAATAAGGCTGTTTCCCTCATTCAGGTTGGTTATGAATTCAGAGCCCGGATCATATGTGGTTGTTGGATTTTTCTGTTTTGCTATCAAGGAGTATGTAAACACTCCTCCTACAACGAGCACTGTGCTCAAAACTATTATCAATGCAACTAATACCTTGTTCATGTCAATCCTCCGGTGTTGTGGTAATATTTGCAGATCTTGTTATTACAAAATCAACTCTTCTGTTTCTTGCACGGCCTTCGGCAGTATCATTGGTGTCCACTGGATGGTATTCGCCATAGCCTACGGCAGATATCTTAAGGGGAGAGAAACCTTTCTCTTCTATGAGATATCTTAGAACGGTTACGGCTCTTGCTGTGGACAACTCCCAGTTGGACGGAAACTGCCATGTATTTATTGGCCTGTTGTCAGTATGTCCTTCTATTCTTATCATTTCAATTTCTTGTTCAAACCTGTCGAGTATGTTGGCAAAAGCATTAAGTACTCCGTGAAACTCCGGCTTTAATTCAGCCCTGCCCGACTCAAACATGACATTGTCTGTAAACCTGATTATTATCTCAAAATCCGTCTTGTTTACCTCAACTTTGGTTTCCAGTTCAAAGTCCTTTACAAATCCAATTATCCCATTGTAAATCTCATCAATATTATCCGGAAACCTGACTGTTGGTGTAGGTTTGGGAGTTTGGGTTGGAGTGGGACTTTTGCTTTCGGCAGGAGTCTCAGAAGGTGTAACTTTTGGTGTTGGTGTAGGCATTGGAGGAGGTGTGGCGTCCGCGTTTCCATTTCCATCGGTAGGAATTATTTTTCCGCCGGAAGTACCGCCTGTAAAGGCAAACACCAATTCCCTCCACTTGGTCTCATTAATATTTGAAAAGGAGAACAGGAGAACGAAGAATGTAAGAAGGAGTGTCACCATGTCTCCGTATGTAGTCAGCCAGTTGTCAGAGCTGCCCGATCTTTTTTTTCTCTTCTTTTTATCATCCATCTGACATCTCCCTCGCTACATTAAATCTTTTGGTAACTTCAATGTTTTCCTGCTCCTCCTGGGACAAGAACGCCTTCAGCTTCTCCTCGATAATTCTTGGGTTTTCACCAGCTTGAATTGACAAAACCCCTTCAATAATCATTTCCTTGTGGCTTATCTCGGTTATTGTCTTGTCCTCAAGTCTTCTGGCAAGAGGCATAAACCACAAGTTGGCAAGAAGCACTCCGTAGAAAGTCGTTATAAGTGCCACAGCCATGGCAGGTCCTAATGACTCTGGTTTATCCAGTTCCTGAAGCATGTTGATAAGGCCTATCAGAGTACCTGCCATACCAAAAGCAGGTGCATAGGACGCCATGCTTTTGAACATGGACTGACCCTGTTCATGCCTTTCTTCTATAAAATTTATCTCGGTCTGGAGAATATTCTTTACAAGTTCAGGATCCGAACCGTCCACTACCAAGAGCAAACCTTTCTTAAGAAAGTTGTCATCAAGGTTTTCCGCCTCCCCTTCAAGAGCGAGTACGCCATCCTTTCGGGCAACGTTGGCCAGATGAATAAGTGTTTGGATGCTGCCTGCAAAATCCACGTCATCCCTTCTCAAGGCAATTCAAACCAGCTTGAAGAGGTTTTTGAACGTCTCAAATCGGACACTTGCCATGGCAGCAAATATGGTTCCGCCCAATGTTATGAAAATGGAGGCAGAATCCCAATATGAGCCTAGTGTCCCATTTATCATTATTCCTATAACCATGCATAGAAAACCCAAAATAATACCTAGTATACCCATTATGTCCATAAAATCACCATTCCTACCTTGTCACTTTCTTAGGGAGGCCTGCGTAAACTTCCTTTCTGTATGCAATGATTCTTTCCTGCAGTTCTTCAACGGATTCCAATACTATCAGTTTCTTGCCTGTAGTCATGGTTATGACAGTATCGGGAGTTTCCTCAAAAAACTCAATCAAATCCGGATTCACATACAAGACAGTATTGTTTATTCTTGTTACCTTAAGCATTTTTAGTTAACCTTAGCGTTTGAGATTTACAAGTTCTTCAAGCAGCGAGTCAGCTACAGTTATGACTCTCGCGTTAGCCTGGTAACCCCTCTGAGTAATAATCATGTCAGTGAACTCGTTGGACAAATCCACATTGGACATCTCCAAGGTTCCCGGATTCAAAGCTCCTGCACCGTCAAATCCAGCCTGTTTGTAAACAGAGGTGCTTCCTGGAAGTGGGGAGCCTGAGCTTGTAGTTTCAATATATGTATTGTTGCCAGCCTTTTGCAGTCCTGATGTGTTTGTAAAGGTGGCAATACCAAGTACTGCAATTACCTGGGAGGTGCTTGAACCGCTGGGAATACCCATCATTCTTCCCATATAGTCTATTGAAATATCATGGTATTGTACTCCGCCCAGGTTTATTGCGTTTCCGTCAACGTCAAGAACAAACAAACCGTTGGCATTTACAAGATTGCCCTGGTCATCCAGTCTGAAGTTGCCCGCTCTTGTGTAGAAGGTTTCTCCCGCTCCATTTTGCACAACAAAGAAACCGGCTCCTTCAATGGAAAGGTCAAGAGCATAGTCGGTTCTCTGTGCGCCTGCGGAGGTGAACATTGTATCGATGGTTCCGATACTTACACCAAGACCTACTTGCTGTGGGTTTATTCCACCAAGGTTGACATCCGCGCCGCTGGCAGGTTTCAAAGTCTGGTTGAATATGTCCTGAAATGTAACCCTTCCCGATTTGAATGCCACTGTATTTACATTCGCTATGTTATTACCTATTACGTCCATTTTTACCTGATGGTTCTTTAGTCCGGAAACTGCTGAAAACATTGATCTCATCATAATAAATTCCCCCTTTATTTGTTATCGTAAACTACTTCCACCACATCGGAAAGTTTGAACATGTATTCTCCTATAGTAAGCCAGCTTTGACCGCCTTGTACCGAAACTCTTTCCACAACACCCTGAATCAGGTTGTTGCCGTATTTTGCAATTACTTCCTTGCCAATCAGGGAAACACTGCTGCCAAATTCAAAGGATCTGTTCAATGCACTCATTTCCTCAAGGGCGCTGAACTGGGCCATTTGAGCTATGAATTCAGTGTCCTCCATGGAACTGAGAGGATCCTGATTTTGCAGCTGGGTAACAAGAAGCTTTAGGAAATCATCTTTTCCCAGTTCCTTTCTTGCTTCCCTGACATTATTATTCTGTAAAGTCATTTGACTTGCCACATTGTCAACCTTCATATTCCTACCTCCTACACCAAGTAGTTGATTCGTCCGCTGGCCTGGTAAACCTTTGCCTCTTCATCAAAGCCATCCTTCTTTTCAACATGATAACCAAAAGAAGGCTGTCTGTAGTTTCCCCGCCTTGCCTGTCCGCCTGCGTTTTCCGCATCAAACTGGAACGCAAACGAACCAAATTCAATCTTGTCCATCTCTATTCCCTGGTTTCTCAAAGACGTTTCAATCTCCATAACCCGCAGGTTCAAGGCATCCCGCAGCTCTTCGTTGGATATTTTAAGAAAAGCCCTTACCTTGCCGTTTGATTCCTCCAGTTTGATCTCCACTTCTCCAAGAAACTCGGGCTTGAGTTTGATTGTAAGTTCAACGGCATCTTCCGTCTCCCTCTGACTTATGGACTCCACTATTGTCTCTGTTATTCTGTTCATGCTCTCAACAACATGATTTGTTGACACAGACAGATTCTCATTATCCACCTCAAGGGTGTTTTGTGGAATTCCAATATCAAACCTTTCAATCTGTGGATTCTCTTTGTCCCTTTGCATCCTGATTTCCTTTGGCTTTTGAACTGGCTTTTCAATGTGCAGATTGTGCAGCTTGTTATCATCTTTAAGCACGAAACGCTCTTCAGAAACAGGCTTTGTTGATACTGGTTGTTTGTCTTCAACACCCTCATTAGGTATATCAGGCTTTTTTTCAACTGTATGTAACTCTGTCACATTCTTTCTTCTGACTGTGTTGTCAACGGGAAACACTTCTTTTGGCTCCTTACTGACATCAAGGTCTTGCGTCTTGATACCGAAAACTTCCGGCTCATCACCTTCAATGAAAACCAGTTTTTCAAAGGTTTCATCATTTGTACTTTCTTCAATGTCAACATCCTGCACCTTTACTTCCATGGGAAAAACATCATATTCTACTTCATTGACATTGACTTCCTCCATGTTAGCCCAAGGTTTTCCCAATTGTTCCTCTGTAATCAAAGGTATTTGGTTTTCATGATTTACAGGAACAAACATGGGCACTATGTACTTTGCCAACTCCTCTTCGTCTTTTGTATCTGCTATTTCCCCGGCAATACTCCCCAATGCAAGCATGAATACATTGAAAAAGGATTCATCAGCATTAGCTTCCTTTGCATTGCCGATCAGCATTCCAGTTTCATTCTTTACATATGTACCTGCACCAATTTCATTAATCGTCACCCTTTCACCCCCTTTGGCTGCCAATCAATTGCAAGATTAATACTCTTGTATTCTTTCAAGTATGGCCGCCGCTTTGTCGGGACTCATCTTGCTGAGCACTTGGGATGCAAAACTTACATCCAACGCTTTTATAATCCTGACCTTCAAAGCCATATTGTCCTGTTTTTCAAGCAGCTCCGCCACTTTGGCTGCATCCATTGCCCTGTATAACTCAGCAACTTCCTGTATGTTGTTGAATTCGGGCATGAGTTCCTTTACCAATTCTTCATACTTCTTCTTTTCCTTTTCCAGCTGGACTTCCTTTTGAGCTATTTCCTCCCAGCCCTTTTTAAGTTCCTCTTCCCTTTTTGCAATATCTTCCTGCTTCTTTTCAACTTCAAGCTTAAGGTCCTCAATATTCTTTCTTTCCTGTTCCAGTGCCTTTTGCTCATCCAGAGCAATCGTTTCATTTTTTCTCAATGTATTAATTACATCAAGACCCAAGCCACCCACATTGAAATATGCAAGCATACAAAACAAAACAGTAAGAAACACGCATATGGCAAACACTGATACTCCTGCCAGTACGGGTGGAATTTCGTTATTCTTTTTCTTCTTCAGCTTCAAATTCTTATCCTGCATCTTCAAACCCTCACTTAAGCTATTGTGATATTGTAAGTCATCATGTCATCTACCAGCTTTTCCTGTTCTTTTCCCATTTCCACGAGATACTCCTCATACTGCTTTTCCCTCAGTTTCTCAAGCACCTTTCTCTCCTGCATAATGGCTACCAGTTCCTGCCTTATCCCTTCAATTTCCTTTTCAATCTCCTCAAGTTCCTGAGTCTTGTTTTTCCTCTTTCTCTCCAAATCGGAATAGAATCTTGAAAAAGTCAGATATTCGTGTGCCGTAAAGCTTTTGTGGGTTTTTCTTGCCATATCTTTTCGTCTTTCAATATCCTTAATTTCTTCCTGGCATTTATCCCGCCTTGAGACAGCCTCCGCCATTTTTTGTTTTGCCTGTCTCTCCAAAGAGGTTTTTATTCTAAGCAAGCTGTTTAGAGTAAACTCAAACTTCTTCATACCTGACTACCTGCCCCAATCCTGAGTATCTCTCTCATCATGTCTACCGTTTTGTCAAACCCATGGGCTTCTTCAACCCGCTGACGCAGGAAACCTTCAATGGGCTTGTTCAAAAGAATTGCCTCGTCAATATCCTGGTTTGCACCCTTTTTGTATGCGCCAATGTTTATCAGGTCTTCCGCATCCTTGTATACTGCCATTTTGCTCTTGATGGTGTTTGCAATATCATAGTGTTCCCTTGTTACTATGTCCGGCATGACCCTGCTGACGCTGGCAAGAACATCTATGGCAGGATAGTGGTTTCTATTGGCAAGCTTTCTTGAAAGAACAATATGACCGTCAAGGATTCCTCTTACCGTATCCGAAATCGGTTCATTCAAGTCGTCTCCATCCACTAAAACTGTGTAAAGTCCTGTGATGGATCCTTTGCTGGAGTTGCCCGTTCTTTCAAGAAGTCTTGGCAGCATAGCAAATACGGAAGGCGTGTATCCTCTTGAGACAGGAGGCTCTCCTGATGCCATGCCCACTTCTCTCTGCGCCATTGCAAACCTTGTCAAAGAGTCCATGAGAAACAAAACATTCTTTCCTTTGTCTCTAAAATATTCGGCTATCGATGTTCCAAGCATTGCCGCCTTAACTCTAACCAATGCAGGCTGGTCGCTGGTGGCAATTATTAATACTGATTTTCTAAGACCTTCCTCTTTCAGGTCCTTTTCTATAAAATCCCTTACTTCCCTTCCTCTCTCGCCAACCAAGGTTATGACGTTCAAATCCGCTACTGCATTTCTTGCTATCATGCCAAGCAGCGTACTTTTTCCAACACCACTGCCTGCAAAGATGCCAAGTCTTTGCCCTTGACCGCATGTCAGGAGCCCGTCTATCGCCTTTATGCCCAAAGGCAGCACCTTGGTTATTCTTTCTCTCATGAGAGGATCGGGAGGGTCGTTGTCTATTCCATAATAGTCTGTGGGAGCAATTGGACCTTTGTTGTCTATTGGCTGACCAAGTCCGTCAAGGATTCTCCCCACCAGTTCTTCCGCCACTGGAACGCGGAAGGTGTGATTTGTTGCAACAACAGTACATCCCTGAGCTATACCATTTACATGGCCAAGAGGCATAAGAACAAGTTTGTTCCCAGAGAACCCAACCACCTCTGTCCTGATGGGCTCACTGACACCATCGGTTGGGTATATGAGGCAAACCTCACCCATCCTGGCAATCGGACCGACTGACTCTATCATCAGTCCTGTTACCTCGCTGACCTTTCCGGTATATGTGAGCAAATCGCTGTTTTTGATTTTTTTCTCAATACTGGACAAATCAATAACCCTGGTCAATTTCTTACTCCTGCAACAATTTTTGCTTTTTCAAGCTGTTTGTCTATGCTGGCATCCACAACTCCCTTGCTTGAGATTACCTTTATCTCACCTTTCTTAAGGCTGTCATCAGGCTCCACCCTGTCGTCCTCACTCAAAACCTGCTGGTGATGAATGTAATCTTCCGAACTTACAAGTATCTTTGCATTCTTGTCTTCCGTTTTTGATGCAGCATTATTTATCAGGGATATGAATGCCTTTGTATTCCTCTCAAGCTCGTAATTCAAGATCTTCTCCGCGATACTGAAGGACAAGTCCAGAATCTCGCTGCTCATAGAGCTAATTATCTTCTCCCTTGTCTCATACGCGTCTTTTACAATTTCCCTGGCCTTCTTTTCGCTTTCCTCAATCAGCTTTGCAGCTTCCTTCCGTCCTGCCTCAAAACCTTCCTCTTTTGCCTTTTTGTATACGGCTTCATACATCTCCTGGGACTTCTCGGTAGTCTGTGCAAGGAGGATATTCGCATTCTCCT
Organism: Clostridiaceae bacterium; assembly: GCA_012522035.1. Classification (GTDB taxonomy): domain Bacteria; phylum Bacillota; class Clostridia; order UBA1212; family DUPL01; genus DUPL01. The sequence continues at coordinate 2,716 of JAAYLF010000142.1, read as the reverse complement.
CAGCAGTATCAAGAATTTCTTTTGCACGTATTTGTGCATTCAAGAGGATTTCCTCTGCTTTTCTTTCCTTCTCCTCTATGGACGCCATCCTGTCGCTGAGCGTTTTTTCTGCCTCATGCCTGATTTGTCCGGAAACCGACTTCTCATACTTTACTTCCTGCGCCTTGTATATTCTAATCAATTAGGATATCCTCCTTTCCTCTTACTATTACTATCTCTCCTGCCTCTTCAAGTTTTCTGATCACATTGACAATCTTCTGCTGTGCTTCTTCAACATCCCTTACCCTGACAGGACCCATGTATTCCATGTCCTCCTGGATAATCTGTCTGAGACGGGAGGAGATGTTGTCAAAGATAACCTTGTGAACATCCTGGGTTGCACCTTTCAATGCAATAGCAAGAGTATTCACATCCGTATCGCTGATAACCTTCTGTACTGAACGTGAATCCAGCTTGACAATGTCTTCGAATACGAACATCTTCTTCCTGATCTTATCAGCAAGCTCGCTGTTAATCTTCGACAAGGTCTCAAGTATGTATTTTTCAGTACCTCTGTCCACACCATTCAATATGTCAACCACCGACTGCAGTCCGCCGGTTACTGTAAAGTCCTCCATGGCAGAAGCAGACATCTTTCTTTCAATGATTCTTTCTATCTCCTTTATGTACTCGGGAGACGTTCTGTCCATGGTTGCTATTTTCTCAATTACTGTTATCTGCTTGTCCTTGGGCAGCATGCCGAGAAGCAAACCAGCCTGCTGCGGATGCAGATAGGAAAAGATAATGGCAATTGTCTGAGGTGCTTCGTTCTGTATGAGGCTGAACAATTGCGAAGGATCCGCCTTTCTTGCAAACCCAAAGGGCCTTACCTGCAGTGTGGAACTGAGTTTTTCTATGATCTCATAAGCCTTCTGGCTTCCTATTGCTTTTTCAAGCACTTCCTTTGCATACGCAATACCTCCTTGGGATATGTAACTCTGGGCAACATACATGTCGTAGAACTCGGAGTAAACCTGCTGTTTTACCTCCGAATCCACCTTTCGTATGTTCGTAATCTCCAGGGTTATCTGCTCGATTTCCTCTTCGGTAAGGTGCTTGAAAATCTCTGCAGACACATCCTGTCCCAATGCTATCATCAGTATTGCAACCTTTTCACTGCCTCTTAATCTATCCATGAACTCACTCCTCATTAAGCCAGTTTCTTATGAGCTGGATGAATATTTCAGGATTCTTTCTGAAGAATTTTGTAATTGCATCCCTGTAATCCGTTTTGTGCTTATCAAATATGTCAAAGTCAATGGTGTTGTTGGCTTCTTCCGTCTGCCTGCGGGCCTGCTCTTCATAGAACTTCATAAGTTCCTCTTGCTGCTGTCTTCTTCTTTCACTTGCCCTGCGGGCAGCCATTGATACGAAGAATACCAATGCAAGCAGTACAACCATACTTGCTATGACTATAACGATTGTCATGGTTCTTTCTCTTTGCTTTCTTAGCAGCTCTTCCTGCATTCTTCTGGATTCTTCAAACATGGCCTCAAAGGATTTCTTTCCTGTAAACTCCATGGAGCTTACTTCGACATATTTGGCATCCACACCAACAGCGTTTGCCACTATCTGCCTTACATTGGCCAAAACTTCCTCATTTGCATCACTGCTGTCGATAACTACGGATACAGTAAGGTCTTCTATCTGTCCCTGCGCCTTTTCCAAACGCTCAATTATCTGGTTTACTTCATAATTGACGGTTCTGCTTATCTTGTGGTAGTCGATGCTTTCATCATCAGGATCCACATAACCAGGAGCTCCTCCGTTGGGATCCTGTCCCACACCGCCGCCGTCTTCACCTATTTTTTTCCTTATTTCAATAAGTTCTGTCAAACTTATAATTATTCCATCATCGCCGATAACAGGCTCGAAGCGTATACTCTCGGTAGTCTGCCTGTCAAAGTTGAGTCTCACATTCACACCCGTTACTATCTTCCCAAAACCGAAAATGGGTTCGAGCATATTCAATATCTGCTCTTCCAATTTGGTTGCAACCTGGTTTTGGAGGTCGTACTGGGTGCCGGGATAAACAGGGTCGGTGGAATTGCTCTTGTTGAGTATTGTCATGTTCTGGTCAATAACAGTGACGTTTTCCTCTTCAAGACCTTCAACACTCTTTGAAACAAGCGCAACTATTGCATCCACCTGTTCCCTTGCGAGCTTTACATTATTCTTTGTTTTTATCAAAACCGATGCGGTGGTGGGTTTCTTGTCACCCTTCAAAACGACAGAGTCGTTGTCGGGTATGTTTAAAGTGACCACAGCATCACTAATCAAATCAATGGATTTGATGGTGTCCTGCAGTCTGTCCTGAAGTTGGAACTGCATGTATTTTCTCTTTTCATACTGGGTCGTGCCGAAACCTGAACTTTTTGAAAATATGTCATAGTTCAGACCGCTCTTTGGATAACCTTCCGCAGCCAGTTCCAGCCTTATCTTGTGCTCATCCTTTTTGGGCACGTAAAGAACGCCGTTGTCCCCTACTTTTACATCATAGTCGCTTTCAGTCAGCTTTCTGTATATTTCACCAGCTTCGCTGTCTGAAAGACCTGAATACAACACGGCGTATTCCGGTCGGTTTAGAAAGTATATGATAACAGCGCAAAGTATTATAACTGCAGCAAACAATATTATTGTCAACGTTTTTTTCTTTTTGGTTTGCTTTGACCTGTAC
>JAAYLF010000141.1 GCA_012522035.1 Clostridiaceae bacterium | reverse complement strand
TGAAAGGCCTGGGGAGAGGGTAGGAAGCGCGTTGTAATGCTGGAAAGCGACGAAGGAGATATTGTGGAACTTATTGCAGATGGAGAGGATTTGCTTCCTGAAGGCGCTTTCAGGCATCTTGCCTTGAAAGTGGACAACACAAGGGAGCTGTTTAAAAAGATAAAAGCTCATGGGGCTGAGGTTTTATCAGAACCAAGGGATATGAATCTGCCTTCAATACCGCCTGTACCTGTTACTCTGGCATTCTTTAAAGGTCCTGACGGAGAGATTATTGAACTGTTTCAAGAAAGATAAAAAGAGGCCAAAAAGGCCTATTTATTTATCTTTCTACATAAACGGTTATGTCTTTGGTAACTGCATCCTCGTATTCTAAACATTGATATCAGGAACGTTAGAAAAGAAATTTGTTTGACAAAAACAGCCACTTTTTGTATAATTAATCGAAACCGAAAAAAGGCGATGAAGGAGACTGGCGTTGGTGATGAACCTATAGAGAGCTGATGGTTGGTGGAAATCAGCGGAAATCTCACTGAATGCATATCCCTCCCGAGCTGATACGCTGAACGATGTATGTCCAATAAGCGTTTTCCGGATGGCACCGTTACATGTCAGGATTTGATTGAATCTGCTTTTTGAGTGGTTGCGGTAGGTAAATATAATCTCCGTCTCAAAAGAGACGGGGTTTTTTTGCATAATGGAGGATGTTTTTTGAAGGGATTTAAAAGAATTGACATTGCAAAAACCATGAAATATAATTGAAGGAACATGCAGCCGTGGCATGTGTTTTTGTATTTTATTCATATGTATGGCAATTCAGGAAATAATTTATATAAAACAATGGAGGGAAGATAATGGATTACAGCAATATGTTGAATTTGCCCAAAACGGATTTTCCAATGAGAGCAAATCTGCCTCAAAGGGAACCTGAATATTTGAAGAAATGGGAAGAGGACAAGATATACGAAAGATTGATTGAAAGAGACAAGAACAATAAAAAGTTTGTTCTGCATGACGGCCCTCCTTATGCAAATGGAGATATTCACCTGGGTACTGCACTCAATAAAATATTGAAGGACATTGTGGTCAAATACTACAGCATGAAGGGATACTACTCTCCATACGTGCCAGGTTGGGACACTCATGGATTACCAACAGAGCAGAGAGCAATCAAGGAACTTAATCTGAGAAGGGAAGAAGTAGGACCTGTAGTGTTTAGAAACGCTTGCAGGGATTTTGCCTTGAAATATCTGGACAGACAGAGGGAATCTTTCAAGCGCCTTGGTGTAAGAGGGGACTGGGATAATCCATATGTTACTCTTACAAAAGATTTTGAAGCCCGCCAGATAAAAGTATTTGGCACAATGGCGACAAAAGGATATATTTACAAGGGACTTAGACCGGTTTACTGGTGCCCTGATTGTGAAACCGCTTTGGCTGAAGCAGAGATTGAGTATCAGGAAGACTCAACAAGCTCAATTTTTGTAAAATTCAAGGTATCTGATGACAAGGGAAAGCTTGTTCCGTTTACCGGGAATCTTGACAAGACATATATTGTAATATGGACGACAACTGCATGGACACTGCCTGGGAACCTTGCGATTTCGTTGAATCCTGATTTTGTATATTCGGTCGTAAAAGCAAATGGCGAATATTACGTGCTTGCCAAGGAATTGGTGAAAGACGTAATGGAAACCTGTGAGATTGAGGAGTATGAACTTGTTGGTGAGATAAAGGGAGAGGAGCTTGACCTTGTTGAATGCCAGCATCCTTTCCTTGATAGAAAATCAATAGTGGTGCTTGGTGATCATGTAACTCTTGAAGCTGGTACAGGCTGCGTTCATACAGCTCCTGGTTTTGGTCACGAAGACTTTGAGGTTTGCAAAAAGTACAGCATAGAGACAATTGTTCCAGTGGATGAAAAGGGTATGCAGACTGAAGAGGCAGGACCTTTTGCTGGCATGTTCTATGAAAAATCCAACAAATATATAATAGAGCACTTGAGGGAGAATGGACATCTTCTCAAGGAAACAAAGATTACGCACCAGTATCCTCACTGCTGGAGATGCAAGGACCCAATAATCTTCAGAGCTACCGAACAGTGGTTTGTTTCAATTGACGCATTTAGAAACGATGCTCTTGAAGCAATCAAGGGCGTAAGATGGATCCCAGGATGGGGAGAAGAAAGAATCAGCAAGATGGTGCAGGACAGAAGCGACTGGTGCATATCCCGTCAGCGTATCTGGGGCGTGCCAATTCCCATATTCTACTGCAAGAAGTGTGGAAAAGAGCTTATCAACGAAGACACTATTGAGAATATCAGCAGAATATTTAATGAAAAGGGTTCGAACAGCTGGTTTGAGCTTTCAGAAAAAGAACTCATGGGCAAGGAATACGTCTGTGAGTGTGGTGGTGCTGAATGGGAAAAAGAAACTGATATCATGGATGTCTGGTTTGATTCCGGTTCCACTCATTATGCCGTTGTGGACAACAGGCCTGAGCTTGGAGGGACTCCTGTAGAGATGTATTTGGAAGGATCCGACCAGCACAGGGGATGGTTCCAATCCTCATTGTTAACCAGCGTTGCCATGGGCAAAGGTGCTCCTTACAAGGAAGTTCTAACTCATGGTTATGTTGTTGATGGTCAGGGCAAGAAGATGTCAAAGTCTCTTGGAAATGTTATTGAGCCACACACTGTAATCAAGAAATACGGTGCAGATATTCTTAGATTGTGGGTTGCATCTTCGGACTACAAGGTTGACATAAGGGTGTCTGAAGACATCTTCAAACAGCTTTCCGAAGTGTACAGAAAGATTAGAAATACTGCAAGATTTATTCTTGGCAATATTAACGACTTTGATCCGAACAAGGACATGGTTGCTTATGAGGATATGATTGAGATTGACAGATGGGCACTTTTGAAGCTTTACAATCTCCTTCAAAAGGTTAATGAGTCTTTTGATGAGTATGAGTTCCATGCACTGTTCCATCAGATTCACAACTTCTGCGTGGTTGATATGAGCAACTTCTATCTTGACATCATCAAGGACAGATTGTATACATCAAGACCTGAAAGCAGCCAGAGGAGAAGTGCTCAAAGTGCGATGTTCATAATACTTGATACTCTTGTGCGCATTTTGACTCCGGTACTTGCCTTTACAAGCGAAGAGATATGGCAGCACATGCCTCACAAGGAAGGCGACGAGACTTTGAGTGTTCAATTGAACTACTGGCCTGAACTGGATGAAAAGTACAAGGACAAGGAATTGGAAGAGAAATGGGACAAACTTATTGATATCAAGTATGATGTGGCAAAAGTGCTTGAACTTGCTCGTAATGAAAAGAAAATAGGTCATTCGCTGGATGCAAAGGTTGTGATTTTTGCAGATGGTGAGGATTATGAATTTATCAAAGCGAATGAGGAACTCTTGAACACAGTATGCATCACTAGTGCTTTTGAAGTTTGCAAACTTGATGAAGCTCCCGAGAACTCAAGTGTTTCAGAATATTTTGAGAACATCAGGCTTCTTGTTGAGGATGCTCCTGGTGAGAAATGCGAAAGATGCTGGATGTATTCCGAAACCGTGGGTACAGTGGAAGAGCATCCGAGCATTTGCACAAGATGCTACAACAACATTAAATAGCTTGGGAAGAGATCGAAAGAAATTTCGGTCTCTTTTGGTTTCACTTGCATTTTGAATTGACTGCGTTAAGTATGTCTGCAATGAAGTCTGAGATGTAGGGCAGATTTTGTCTGACCACCCATTGCAGTATGAGTATTATTAATGCGGATATAATGGAGAATCCTATGGCTCCACCCAATCCTCTGGCAAGACCGCTCAGGAAGTTTGACCACAGGAGCCTGTATGGGTTCTCTTTGTAATAGATGTAGTCAAGAAATTTTATGCGCTCCATTTTGAGGTTTAGCATTCGTAATTGTTTTTGTATTTTGTTGTATCTTTTTCTATTACCGAACATGTTACCTCCGCAGCATGAATATATTCTATTTTAACCTTGATAAGTTTAAATATTCAAAAGGATGTATAGTTTCATTATTTATGATATAATTGAACGGATAAAATTAGGTTTGGGGGATAAACTTGTATCTAAAAAGACTTGAAATCCAAGGATTCAAATCATTCGTTGACAAGACAGTTCTGGAGTTTGACAAGGGCATAACCGCCATAGTTGGACCAAATGGCAGCGGAAAAAGCAATATTTCCGATGCTGTTAAATGGGTTCTTGGCGAGCAAAGCCCAAAGACACTAAGAGGCGGCAAGATGGAGGACGTTATATTTGCAGGTACTGAAAACCGGCGTCCCGTTGGCATGGCCGAAGTGTCTCTGATTATGGATAACAGCGACAGAACATTGAATATAGATTATTCGGAAGTGAAAATAACAAGAAGGTTGTACCGTTCTGGTGAGAGTGAATATCTTATCAATGGCTCATTATGCCGTTTGAAGGATATTCAGCTTTTGTTTGCCGATACGGGTATTGGCAAGGATGGCTTTTCAATTATTGGACAAGGCAAGGTGGATGAGATTCTAAACAGCAAGTCCAACGACAGAAGGGGCATATTTGAAGATGCTTCAGGAATCATGAAATACAGGATGCGAAAGGAAGAAAGCGAGAGAAAGCTCAACAACACCGAGCAAAACCTTGTCAGAATAAATGACATTCTTGGTGAGTTGGAAAGACAGATTGGCCCTCTTGAAAAACAGGCGGAGAAGGCCAGAAAATATCTTACCCTTAAATATGAATTGAGGGACATAGAAGTTGGAGATTTGGTGGATACCATAAAAGATTCCAGTGCTAAAATTGAAGAGGCAGAAAGGAACATATCCATTGTCGAGGACCAGATAAGGCAGACAGAGGAAAAACTGGAAAACGTAAAGAGAGAAAACCAGGAGAAAACCGAAAAAAGCAAAGCCCTTGAAGAACAGATTTTCAGAGAAAGGGAAAAGGGGCATGAAATTGGCAATCTTATTGAAAGAATAAACTCATCGATAAGGATAAACGAAAACAACATTAATACACTCAAGCAGGCAGTCGAGAGAAATGACATGGAATTTGCCGAGCTTTCGAAAAGGAATGTCGTTCTTCAGAATGATGTTTCGTCTGTAGAGCAGAGAATTGCACCAACAGAAGAACAATTGGAAGAAGCAAGGTAGAGAATATGGGAGATGCAAGAGAGATATAATGCGGTAATGTCTCTTCTAAGCGATGACAGCAGGGAAGCGGAAAAACTCAAAGATTTGCTTTATGAGTTGAGGCTTAGGCTGTCTCAGAAGCATTCTGAAGAGGAATCCTGCAGAGGCAATATAGAAAGGCTTGACAAGCGAAATGAGGAAATTAGGGTAGAGATTGAGAATGCGAACAAGGAGCATTTTGAAATTGATGACCTGATTAAAAAGGGTGAAGAGGAATACAGGCAAAGTGTATCCCTAACTGAAGCCCTTAAGAAGGAATGGCATGATAATGCTGACAAGCTCAATGGAATGAAGGAGCTTTATGAGAACAAGACAAACACTTTGTCAGATACTGCTGCCGAGCTGAAATCCCAACAGGCAAGACTCAGACTAATGAGAGAAATGCAGGAAAAATATGAGGGTTATGCTAGAAGTGTTAAGGAAATCCTTACTTTCTGCAGGCAGAATCCCACTTTTGGAAGAGGTATTCATGGTTCTGTTGCCGAGATTATAAATGTGCCGGAAGAGTATGAATTGGCGGTGGAAAGCGCAATTGGTGCCGCATATCAGAATATCGTGACGGATACGGAAGATGAAGCGAAGAAGGCCATAGATTATCTGAAACAAAAAAACTATGGACGAGCCACTTTTCTTCCCATATCAGCTGTCCAGGGAAGGACTATTGATTCCGGTACGGAAAGACAGCTAAAGACCATGCCAGGATACGTTGGGATTGCGGCGAATCTGGTAAGGTACGATACGAAATTTGAAAATATAGTGAACAACCTTCTTGGCAGGGTTGTGATTTTCACAGACCTTGACAGCTGTATAAATGCTGCCAGAAGGTTTAAATATGCTTTTGTTTGCGTAACCCTTGACGGTGATATTCTAAGAACTTCAGGTGCAATGACGGGTGGAAGCTCAAACAACAATAACAAGACAAATGTATTTGCCAGAACAAGGGAAATACCTGCGTTGGAAAGGTCTGTCAATGTACTTTCAAGGTCGCTTGATTCCCTGAAACATGAAATTGTTGGTTTGAGAGAGAGCATTAATAAACAGGAAAAGGAACAAAACAGCATTCTTGACAAGATAAGAAAACAGGAAGTTCAAACAGAGAGGGCAAAGAACGCATACAGCGCTTTGGTGGAAAAGAAGGGAACCCTTGACAAGAAGGTTGAGGACTTGATGCGAGATGCGGACAGGAATGTAAATGAAATCTCCATACTCAAGGAAAGGATTGACGCAATAGATGCGGAGATTGTTGAAATAAACAATGAGATTGTGGAGAAGAACAAGGAACTTGTCCAGTACGAAGAAAAGTCAAAACAAGGTGCCGAAGTAAGAAATGTTCTTACCAACGAGCTTGCAAAAGCACAGGTTGAGGAAAATGAAATTAAGAACAGACTGAATAATCTGTTTGAAGAAAAGAAAAGATTGTTGAATGAGATTGCTTCAAATGAGGATAAGAAAAACTATTTGAAAATACAGATTGAGGAAGATAGAAACAGAATCAAGGGACTGGTGATTGAGAACGAGGAGTTTGCCTCAAGTATCAAGAAGCAGGTACAGGACAAGGATGACAATACTGCGCTTTTGGCAAAGCTTACTGTTGAAAAGAGTGAGATTGATGCAAATCTGTCCGGCATGATTGAGAAAATAAGTGAAATAACAGGGGAAATCTCAAATCTTAGGGAAGAGCTTTCCCGCCTGGTATTTAGAAAAACAAAACTCGAGGAGACCAAGGAGAGTTGTTTGAACAGGCTCTGGGATGAATATGAGCTTACATACACAAAAGCATGTGAGATAAGCAAATTCTCCGGAAAAGTTAACAAGGAAGCTCGCAAGAAGCGTATTTATGAACTCAAGCAGGAAATGAAGGATCTTGGTAATGTAAATGTAGGAGCAATTGATGAGCTTGAAGAGGTCAAGACCAGGTATGAGTTCATGAGTGAGCAGTACAACGACATGTATACAGCCAAGCAGAAACTCCTTGAAGTAATTGATGAAATGAACAAGGTTATGAAGGATCAGTTTACCAAACAGTTTGAACAGATCAGGCATAATTTTAATGAAGTATTCTGTGAGTTGTTTGGTGGAGGAAAAGCGGATATAATATTGACGGATGAGGCCAATGTGCTGGAAAGTGGAATAGAAATAGAAGTACAGCCTCCAGGAAAAAAGCTGCAGAACATGCTGCTTTTATCCGGTGGGGAAAGGGCTCTTACCGCTATTGCATTGTTGTTTGCTATTCTTAGGATGAGGCCATCACCTTTCTGTTTGCTTGATGAGATAGAAGCTTCATTGGATGAGGCAAACGTATACAGATTTGGCAGGTTTTTGCTCAGGGGTTCGGACAAAACCCAGTTTATTATGGTAACTCACAGAAAAGGTACCATGGAGATTGCTGAAACCATGTATGGTGTGACCATGGAGGAAAAAGGAATTTCCAAGGTAGTATCTATGAAATTAGGAGGAGTAAAATGAGTTTTTTTGACAAGCTGAAGAGTGGTCTTAAAAAAACAAAAGAAAGCTTTATGGGGAAAATAGATGCCGTATTGGCGTCTTTTGGAAAAGTAGATGAAGAACTGTTCGAGTCTTTGGAAGATGTTTTGATAAGTTCAGATTTTGGTGTTCCAACCACTGAAAGGATTATGGACAGTCTTAGGGAAAGGGTCAAAGCCGACAGGGTAACAGATGCTGAAGTCGTAAAAGCATATCTTCAGGAGGAAATCGCCAAACTTCTGGAAGGAGAAAGTGCCAAAGGTCTCGACCTGGATGCAACACCTGTGGTCATAACCGTTATTGGTGTCAATGGAGTAGGAAAGACTACATCCGTTGGAAAAATGGCACATCTGTACAAGAAGTCAGGCAAAAAGGTTCTCCTAGCTGCAGGCGACACCTTCAGGGCAGCTGCGATTGATCAGCTTGTTATCTGGGCAAAAAGGGCGGATGTGGATATTATAAAGCAGAAGGAAGGCTCGGATCCGTCTAGTGTTTTGTTTGATGCTTGCCAGGCTGCAATAGCAAGGAATGTGGATGTATTGATTTGTGACACGGCAGGCAGACTGCATAACAAAAAGAATCTCATGGACGAACTTGCAAAAATGGCAAGGGTGGTTGAAAAGGAAATGCCCCATGCAAGAAAAGAGGTATTTCTTGTGCTGGATTCCACCACAGGACAGAATGCGGTAAACCAGGCAAAAGCCTTCAAGGATGTGGCAAATATTACTGGAATTATCCTGACCAAACTGGATGGTACTTCAAAGGGAGGAATCATAGTTTCCATTTGTGCTGATTTGGGCATTCCTGTAAGACTGGTCGGTGTTGGAGAAGGTATACACGACCTTCAGACGTTTAATGCAAAAGATTATGTAAAAGCCCTGTTTGAATGATTTTTTTCTTGACAAATATATTCTTTTATTGTATATTGTAAAGAGTTCAAGCTTTACAGCTTTGAACTGGGCGAGGGAAGGTGGTTGCTTGTGAAAGATATTTACGAAATTAGCATGCTGATTGACCTTTATGGCCAGCTTCTGACACCAAGCCAGCTTAAGTGTCTTGAGCTGCATCACAATCATGATCTCAGCCTGGCAGAGATTGCCGAAGAGATGAAGATAAGCAGGCAGGGAGTGCACGATTTTATAAAACGTGGCAGAGCTGCACTCTATGAGTATGAGGAAAAACTGGGGCTTTTGAAGAGGTTTCTGAATGTAAAAAAGCAGCTGGAATCTATTCAGTATGATTTTACATTCTTAAACGACGAAGAACTAAGTGAAGACAACCGGAATATTCTCTCAAGCATTGAGAGCAAACTGGTTGGCATTATTACAAGCTTGTAGGTGGTTTAATGGCATTTGAAAGTTTGTCTGAAAAATTGCAAAAGACAATAAAGAAGCTTAGAGGTCAGACAAGGGTAACGGAAAAGGATGTAAAATCCTTTATGCGTGAAATCCGACTGGCGCTTCTTGAAGCTGACGTCAACTACAAAGTCGTCAAGGATTTTATCGCAAATGTGTCTGAGAAGGCCGTTGGACAGGAAGTCATACAAAGCCTTTCTCCAGGCCAGCAGATAGTAAAGATTATCAACGATGAGCTTACGGAGCTTTTGGGTTCAAAAGAATCAATATTGGATCTTTCAAAAACACCACCGAATGTAATCATATTATGCGGACTTCAGGGTTCTGGTAAGACTACAGCCTCGGGAAAGCTTGCTCTTCATCTGAAAAAACAGGGAAAGAACCCTCTATTGGTTGCCTGTGACTTGTACAGACCTGCTGCAGTAAAGCAGTTGGAAGTACTAGGTGGACAAATTGGTGTTAATGTATATCAGGAAGGAACTGATGCAAATCCTGTCAATATTGCAAAAAATGCACTTAAACAGGCACTCAGGGGACTTAATGACATAGTAATCATCGATACTGCAGGAAGACTGCAGATAGATGAAGAACTTATGGTGGAACTGGAAGAAATAAAGAAAGCAACAAATCCTTCCGAAATACTGCTGGTAGTAGATGCAATGACTGGTCAGGATGCCGCAAATGTGGCAAAGACCTTCAATGATAGACTTGATATCACCGGCATAATCCTGTCCAAGCTTGACAGTGATACCCGCGGCGGTGCTGCCTTGTCAGTAAAAGCTGTAACCAGCAAACCTGTAAAATTCTCGTCCGTGGGCGAGAAGATGAATGACTTTGAAATCTTCTATCCGGACCGAATGGCTGACCGTATCCTTGGCATGGGAGACGTGCTGACGTTAATAGACAAGGCCATGGAAGCCATCGACCTTGAAAAGGCCGAAGAGCTGGAAAAGAAGATGCGCAAGCAGCAGTTCACATTGGACGATTTTCTTGAGCAGATGCAGCAAGTCAAGAAAATGGGTGGTATAAGCAGTATACTTGGGTTGCTGCCAGGAGTGGCAGGCAAGATAAACGAGGAAGACATTGACGAAAAAAAGCTTGTAAAGACTGAAGCGATTATTCGTTCAATGACTTTGAAAGAAAGAAGAGATCCTTCAATACTTAATGCAAGTCGCAGAAAAAGAATTGCCCAGGGTAGCGGCACAACCGTGCAGGATGTTAACCGGGTGATAAAGGATTTTGAAAACATCAAAAGAATGATGAAGATGATGCAAGGTGCAGGCAAGAAAGGTTTTGGCAAAATGCGATTACCTTTTTAACATAGCTGAATAAAACAAAGGAGGTGCTTGGTATGGTAAAGATCAGACTTAAAAGAATAGGTGCTAAAAAAGCTCCATATTATAGAGTTGTTGTAGCTGACTCAAGGAATGCCAGAGACGGCAGATTTATCGAAGAGATAGGAACCTACAATCCACTTGTGGATCCTGCTGAAATCAAGATAGATGTCGAAAGGGCAGACTATTGGCTTAAGAATGGTGCGCAGATGACTGACACTGTCAAAGCTCTGTACAAGAAAGTAACTGAGAAAACAGCTGAGTAAGAGATTGGAGGATTGCTTTATGAAAGAGCTGCTCGCTTATATCGCCCGACAATTGGTTGACGATCCGGATGCGGTGTCTGTTAATCAGATTGAGACTGAGAAGGCGATTACACTGCAACTTAGTGTTGCTGAAGAGGATATGGGAAAAGTCATTGGCAAGGATGGACGCATAGCTAAAGCAATTAGGACTGTTATCAAAGCAGCATCCAGAAATGAAGACAAGCCGGTGTATGTGGACATAGTTTGACACTATCATTTAGTCATGAGCTGTATTATTGGGGGAAGGGTTTGCCGCTCCCTCTTTTGCTATTTGTATGAATATATGTGTGAAGAGGTTGTAAATTGGTAGAACGTTTTGTTATTGGTAAAATTGTCAATGCTCATGGAATACGGGGCGAACTCAAGGTAATACCTGAAACCGAGGATCCAAACAGGTTCAAAAAACTCAAAAGAGTTTGGATAGAGAAGGATGGTATTGTTAAAGAGTTTGAGTATAAAAGCTGCAGGATTTTGGAAGGCACTATACTTCTTTCATTGAAGGGTGTGGATACACGGGATGAGGCTCTGAATCTTAAAGGAGCCTATATTTCCGTCTCCAGGGAGGATGCCATTACTCTGCCTGAAGGTAGATATTTTGTAGCAGACCTTGTTGGCTGCACGGTATACGAGCATACAGGCGAGATTCTTGGTAAAGTGAAGGATGTATTTGAGACGGGCAGCAATGATGTTTACGATGTGGTAAATGATGAAGGCAAATCGATACTTGTGCCGGCTTTGGAAAAAGTGGTCAAGCTTATCGATATTGAGAACAGGAAAATCATTGTAGAACTATTACCAGGATTAAAGGATATTTACTATGAGGATTGATTTTTTGACTTTGTTCCCCAATGTTTTAAAAGCCTGCTTTGATGAAAGCATAATCGGCAGGGCTATTGAAAAAGGAATACTTGATTTCAGATACTATCAGATAAGGGACTACAGCAAGGACAAGCACAAGAAGGTGGATGATTATCCTTACGGTGGCGGTCCCGGTCTTGTCATGTCTTATCAGCCCATATACGATGCTTTCATGGATATTAAGAACAATTCGGAGGACAGGCCCTGGTGCATATACATGTCGCCTCAGGGCCAGGTTCTGACGCAGAAAAAAGCCATGGAACTGAGTAAAAGATCTCATCTTGTGATTCTTTGCGGTCACTACGAAGGGGTGGACGAAAGGGTTCTTGAAGATATAGTGGATGAAGAGATTTCCATTGGAGATTATGTATTGACAGGCGGCGATATTCCCGCCATGGTGCTTGCAGATTGTGTTGGAAGACTCATTCCTGGCGTTTTGTCATCTGAAGAAGCAATAATGTCCGAATCACATGTAAACGGGCTGCTTGAGTATCCTCAATACACAAGACCCTATGAGATAAACGGAAAAAAAGTGCCTGATATTCTTCTCTCAGGCCATCATGCGGAAATTGAAAAGTGGAGAAGGGAGCAGTCCCTGGAAAGAACAAAAAGGAAAAGACCCGACTTGTATGAGGCTTACATTAAAGGAGAGAATATGGACAAATGAGAGAAATATACTTTGATAATTCCGCAACAACGAAACAATTGAATATTGTGTCCAGGGTCATGGTTCAAACAGCTGAGAAGTATTACGGCAATCCTTCATCTTTGCACATTCTTGGATATGAAGCAGAAAAGGAACTTAGAAGAAACCGCCAGATATTCTCCGCTTTGATGAACTGCGATGAAAAGGAAATCGTGTTCACATCCGGCGGCAGCGAGTCCAACAATCTTGCAATTATAGGTTATGCAAGGGCAAATCCAAGAAAGGGAAATCATGTAATGGTTACGGAGACGGAACATCCGTCTGTCCTGGAATGTGCAAGGTATCTGTCTGAACAGGGGTATAATGTGGAATATATTCCTGTTGACAAAAATGGAATTCCTGATTTGGAATGGATAAGGGACAAGGTTAATGAAAAAACGGTACTTGTGTCTGTACAACATGTGAATAGTGAAACAGGCAGCATTTTGCCTGTTAAGGAGATATGCAAAGCTATAAAGGCAAAGAATGAAAACACGGCATTTCATACAGACTGTGTTCAAAGTTTTGGAAAGCTAAGAATCGACATAAAAGATTTGAATTGTGACATGCTCAGCATTAGTGCCCACAAGATTGGTGGTCCCAGAGGTATTGGAGCTTTATATGTTAAAAGAGGAATACGTATTGAGCCTGTTATATTTGGTGGAGGGCAGGAAGGCGGATTAAGATCAGGTACCGAGAATCTTCCTGGAATTGCAGGCTTTGCCGAGGTAGCAAGAATTGCTTGCGGTAATCTAGAAGAAAACCATGAAAAGGTAAAGGAAATTAGAGACTATGTTGCAAAAGAACTAGGCAAGGAGAAAAGGGTGCATGTAATATCAAATCTTGAAAGCAGTCTGCCATACATTCTCAATGTGGCTTTTGAGGGAATCAAGGGTGAAGTTCTTTTGCACAGTCTTGAAGCAAAAGGAGTATATGTGTCCACAGGTTCTGCCTGTTCCACAAGGAAGAGCAAAAGAAGCCATGTGCTGTCAGCAATGAATATACCAAACAATATTATTGATGGGGCAATCAGGATAAGTTTCAGCTCCCAAAACACACTGGACGAGGCAGTGGAAGCGGTGGGAATTATCAAAGAAGAAGTATCAATGCTTAGAAGAACCAGATAGGTGGAATGGATATGGAAAAAGTTATTTTGGCCAGAATTGGAGAAATTGCTTTAAAGGGATTAAATAGAAAAAACTTTGAAAACAAGCTTGCTTCAAATATGAGGAAGGCAATGAAGGACTGCGGAGAGTTTGAGATCAACTGGTCGCAGTCAAGATTCTTTATCACAGGAAAAAATAATTTTGATATAGACAAGGCTGTAGACAAACTGACAAATGTATTTGGCATTGTTTCTGTCAGTGTTGCCGTGTGTGTTGATAACGACATGGAGGAAATCAAGAAAGCCGTGCAACACGTGGTTGGAAAAAAACTTGGCAGTGAAAGCATGACCTTCAAGGTTGAAGCAAAAAGGGGAGACAAGTCGTTTCATTTGAAATCTCCGGAAATATGCAGTGAACTTGGAGCATATATATTGAAGAATTTTTCTCCTTCCGTAAAGGTGGACGTAAACAATCCCGACTTTATATTGTTTGTCGAGGTTAGAGAAAAAACCTATGTTTATACGGATATTGTTGAAGGGCATAGAGGAATGCCAGTTGGCTCAAATGGCAGGGGATGCTTGCTGCTTTCAGGAGGTATTGACAGTCCTGTAGCAGGTTATATGGTGGCAAAAAGAGGTGTGGAGTTGGTATGCGTGCATTACCACAGTTACCCTTATACCAGCGAAAGGGCAAAAGGCAAGGTTATTGACCTTGCAAAAATTCTTGCAAGCTACTGCGGTACTATAAAACTGTATATTGTGCCTTTTACTGATATACAGCTAGAGATCAATAAAAGATGTGAACAGTCCTACAGTACCATCATTATGAGAAGGTCCATGATGCGTCTGGCAGAAAAGATTGCAAGACAAACAGGCTGCATGGCGCTTGTTACAGGGGAAAGTATTGGACAGGTGGCAAGTCAGACAATGCATTCCTTGTATTGTACAGACAATGCTGTAAACATGCCTGTTTTCAGACCTTTAATTGGAATGGACAAGACTGAAGTAATTGACATTGCAAGAAAAATCGATACTTTTTAGACCAGCATAATTCCGTATGAAGATTGCTGCACAATTTTTCCTCCAAGGGATCCAAAAACCAGACCGAATCTTGACGAAGTCATAAAACAGGAAGAAAGATTTGATTTTGAGACTCTGGAGAAAGAAGCTTTTGACAGTATGGAGCTTCTCATTGTGGAGTAGAATATATGGTGATGAAAGGCTTGTCGCACTTTTTTGGGTCAAATGAAAAAGTAAAATCCACTTTGTAAGGTTAATTTCAACCTATTCGTGTTTTTTTCCATATGAAATACAGATGTCGAAGTATTTCATATGGAATTTTATCATTTTTGGGACTAAAAAAGA
>JAAYLF010000140.1 GCA_012522035.1 Clostridiaceae bacterium | reverse complement strand
CCTCTATTACTGCTTCTCTTTTTGCATCTTTCTCAGCAGGCGGTGTATAAATTGCAGCCTTGTTTGTGGACCTCTGCCTTGGCGGAGGTGCATATGCTGCCTTTTCCTTCCTGACTGGCGCAACAGCATCGTCATCATATGCCTTTACCACCAGCACCGTGGCATCATCTTCCAGTCCCTTATGTACCGCCTCAGTCATAAGAAGCTCGACTGTCTCGGCAGGGCTTTTGCCAAGAGAAAGTATCTCTATCATTTTCTCTTCACTGACATTATCATAAAAGCCAAACGTACCAAGAATAAATATGTCGTTTTCCTCAATTGGAAAGAGCTCGATGTTTGGCTCAAGTTCGATTCCTTCAGGCATCGGACCAAAGTTCTGCAAAAGTTTTGCCCGTTTTGGATGGACTCTTGCTTTCTCTTCAGTCAGAAGACCCAGATTGACCATCCTCATTGCCTGTGTATGGTCAACAGACATCTTCTCCAATTTGCCATGATTGAATTTATATATTCTGCTGTGACCAATATTGCAGCAGATTCCTGCGTTCTCTTCAACAAAAATCATTGCAAGGGTTGCTTTCAGCTTCTTTCCCGTTTCCCTTGACTTGTCCAATACAGCTTTGTTGGCTGTCTTAATGTAATCATGCAGGCAGACTCTCAGGTCGTAACTTTCATCACTCAATATCTTTTTATGATATTTAAGCAGCATGCTCATTACAAGCATTGAAGGGCTGTCCTTGTATGTGTTAATACCACTGCCGTCGCTTACAGCATAAATCTGCAAGCCTTTTTGTCCCTTCTTGTGAGATAACAGTATCTGACTAGTGAATAGTTCTTCTGTTATTATCTTGGAGTTGAAATAAAAGTTGTCGTTGTTGTGACTATATGTCTTGCCTGGACATGATGCAACAGCTGCCTTGAATGTCATCAGTTTCACCTCAATATTAGTTTAAACAGCTTTTTAATTATAACACTATTGTACCCAAGGGGCAATAGAAACATCAGGAATACATTGTTAAATGGCATATTGTGTGATATAATTTTTAGAAAAATTTAGGGGTTGGAAAATGAACGGATTAAGCTTTGAAAAAAAACTTGAATTTGCCAGGAAGAAAACGGCTGAATACAATCAGGAGCATCTGCTTCAATACTTTGATTTGCTTGATGATAATGAAAAGGAGCTTTTGCTTGATGACATATTAAATATTGACTTTCAATTCATGTGCAGCCTTTACAAAAATGCAAACAAGGAGATAAATGCAAAAAACTTGGACTTGAAGCCTGCTGTTGGTGTTCCCAAAAGCTCCATGAATCAGAAAGAATTGGATGAGATATATGAATTGGGGCTTGCAGAAATATCAAAAGGTGCTCTTTGTGCAGTAACAATGGCTGGAGGGCAAGGATCAAGACTAGGACACAAAGGTCCTAAAGGAACGTACGACATAGGATTGCCCTCTCACAAGTCTCTGTTTGAAATACAGTGCGATGGACTGAAAAGAATATCAGAAAAAGCAAAGGTTGCAATCCCGTGGTATATAATGACTAGCGAAACAAATCACGAGGAATCCGTGGCTTTTTTTGAAAAGAACAACTATTTTGGCTATCCCAAGAAAGACATTATGTTTTTTAAACAGAGCATGATTCCGGTTATGGACAAACAAGGAAGGATTTTGCTGGAGTCTCCCTCAAAAATTCTTAAAAGTCCTAATGGAAATGGCGGTCTGTTCAGCTCCTTGAAGGATAAGAGCATATTCAGCGATATGCGCAAGAGAGGAATTAAATGGATATTTATATGCGGTATTGACAATGTTCTTGTTAGAATGGCCGACCCGTATTTCCTTGGATTCACCATAAAGAACAAGTACAAGGCATCGGCAAAATCCTTCTTGAAAAGGGATGCCAGTGAAAAGGCTGGAGTTTTCTGCTACAAGGACGGAAGACCATACGTTATTGAGTATACGGAAATCCCCAAAGAATTAGCCGAGCTCAAGGATGAGAAAGGTGATTATGTATACGGAGACACGAATGTGTTGAACTACATTTTTGACATAGATGTTGCAGAAAATATAGCAAGTGCAGGTCTTCCCTATCATACACAGATAAAGGCTGTCACTGCCTACATAAATGGAGAATATGTTGAATCGATAAAACCTGACAGCTACAAGTTTGAAACATTCTTGTTTGATTCTTTTAACATGCTGGACGATATGGGCATTTTCAGAATTGAAAGAGAGGAAGAATTTGCTCCAGTAAAAAACAAAACAGGTATTGACTCTGCAGAAAGTGCAAGAGAAATGTATCTTGCGGTTTACGGTGCAGAGTCGTAGATAAGCTTTTGACATGAGCCTATGTCCAAGGCATTGATAACACTATCGCAGTTCATATCTGCGGCATTGAAATATGCTCCTTCAAGAACACTTGCTTCCAGCAGGTGTTTTTGAATGCATTCAATGTCGCATATGTCAGTTGTCCCATCACCATTGACGTCTCCAAAAATCACTACAATATACACAGAGCCTTCCATTGACACTTTCATTCCTGTACCAAGCAACACATCCTTTGGTGCATTCTCCCCGCTTTCCAGAAATACCCCTTCAACAACTCTGCATGTTTCAAGGATTTCACCCACAGTATATCCACACTCAAAACCATACACATAGCCATCTTTTATTTCAAGTTCAAAAGGCATGGGTTCTGCAAAGGTCAGAGTAATCGTCTTTGGCTTTGCCTCCAATTCCATTCCCTCGATATCAGTCAGTTCGGAAAAGCTCAAAGTCACGTCAGCATTTTCCGCACTTGCATCCTTTGCTACAAAGCATATGTTGAGAGTATCGCTTAAGCTTCCTGATTTTATAAAGTATATTTTCAAGAAACCAGTTTCGTTTGACGAGACGTATTCCATATCAGTATCAATACTCTCAATCTCAATCAGATCCGGGTTAAACTGTATAGCAATGCAGCCAGAGGCAACTTCTGCGTTGCCAATTGAAATGCCCGGTCCATTTATTTGAACTTCAAATTCCGTGTCTTCTTTTTTCTGTTCAATAACGTCTATGTACGCCATGCTGCTGTAGCCTTCAATTATTCTTCCTGAGAAAACACATATGCCTCTTGCATAGCACCACTTGTCACCCAGTCCGCTGGTAATGTAGATATATGTGCCTTTGTTGTATGCTCCGATTGCAGGATAGGAAACACCAGGACCAGTCCTTACATTCAGATACGGATCATCCTCCTGGGTCATGATTATTCCTGCCGCCACTTGTCCAGGCTTTAATATGGCCCGGGTAACACCACCTGAGAAATCATTTCTAAGGCCAGCAGAGAACTCAAGAATCTCCTTTACATCAAGAATATTCACTACTCCGTCAGAGTTCACGTCTGATATGGCAGCATCTCCTACCTGGCCAAGACCTATTTGCTTGTTCAGAAGATACGCATCATAAGCGGAAATGAAGGTATCCTGATTTATATCACCAAGAGAGTTTGTTTGGTTGTTTCCCTCCATTAGACCATAATAATTGGCAATGCCCCTGCCCACTGCTTGTCCGATTTTTTCAAGTTTCTCATCTGTATTTAAAAAGGTTCTGTAGTCGTTCTCATTGCTAAGAAAAGCACATTCAACAATGATTCCCGGAAGTGAATTATTCATGCTGTGCCTTATTATCCCGTAATAATCTGCAGGTTTTCCGTTTTTGTACTTGTATGTAGATGATAATCTTTGCATCAGCCCTCTTCTATGTATTCCCAGCTGGGTCAGTTCATCCAGTATCGAATCTCCCAAGGCTTTTGATATTAAATGGAGACCGGATCCGTCGTTGCCCGAGGGTACCATTACCTCTGCGCCATAGGCCTGCTGGTTTGTCGACGCGTTGTTATGTATGCTGATTATTGCGTCTGCGTTCAATGATGCCGCTATATTGACGCGTTCGTCCAGCGCAAGATACTTGGAGTTGTCCTCTCTTGTCAAGAATACGGAAACCCCTTCATACTTCAATAGTTCCTGCCTTACAGCCAGTGCAATCTTCATATTAAGTTCGGCTTCTTTTATGGGAATACCGTCGTAGTAGTATACTGCTCCCGGGTCGCTTCCGCCATGTCCGGGGTCTAAAACGAGTACAAGATTTGTAGCCTTTATGTTCTCTTGATTGTTTGGTTCAAACACAAAAGCTAGAATTAATATTGTTACTAGTAAGGATTGGACAGCTACATTTAATTTGCTTCGTCTTATTTACATTTGGCAGACATCCTCTTTATGTAAATTTGCTCTGAATTCTTTTTGATTCATGCTGTATTTTTATGTATAATGGCTATATAATTATTGCCTGAATTTTATTAATTGTTTATTTTTTCTATATCATATCATAATGCTTTTTTAAGTTCAATAAATTATATTTTATTTGACACGTATATGTCCTTGTGTTAATATACAAGCGAATAAAAGTTACAGGAGGTAATCTAAATGAGAAAATTGGTGACATTCTTAATGGTTTTGTCATTGATTCTGTCAATGGCTGTGATGACTGTTCACGCAGAAGCGCCATCATATAAAGCAAAAGCAGGTGCTGCTACTATTGAT
>JAAYLF010000139.1 GCA_012522035.1 Clostridiaceae bacterium | reverse complement strand
AGGTAACCATATACTATGTACCTCTTGTAAATCCGGACGGACTTGACATTGTGAATCTTCTTAAAGATCCGATAGATGATCCTGATAATCCGGTATTCGGCAAACTGGACGAATACACAAAGGTAACCTGGAAAGCAAACGCAAGAGGAGTTGACCTTAACAAAAACTACCCCTTCATATTCGAAGAAGTTGAGGCAATAAATCCCACACAAAGATTTGCATCCCAGGACTACCACGGTCCCTACCCTGCGTCAGAGCCTGAAACGTATGCCATGATAAACCTATGTGAGTCTAACGATTTTCAATTCTGTATAAATCTGCATACAAAAGGCAAAGTCATGTTCTGGAGGGATGAAGGGAACGGAGTAATTGAAGGGGATGAAAAACTGGCAAGACTCATAAACAAGAAGACCGGTTACACCATGTACACTCCAACCACCAATCCACTTAGTTATGGAGCAGCCCATGAAAACTGGTTTAGATACAGGTTCAAAAAACCTGCGA
The DNA here is from genome assembly GCA_012522035.1 of Clostridiaceae bacterium. GTDB lineage: Bacteria > Bacillota > Clostridia > UBA1212 > DUPL01 > DUPL01. Next base: position 13,875 of record JAAYLF010000139.1, on the reverse strand, counting down.
TATGCCTTGAGCTTACCGCAGGTAATGATGGCAGTATACCATACAATCTCATCAACAGAGAGAAATATGGATCCCCGATATATGATTACTATGGAACAAGAGTCCTGGACTGGGAAAAAACAAAATCCCTAATGCTTATGCTGGCAGATGAATATTTCGACTAAACATAAACAATATTGACTCCACCAAAAGCGCCGGAAACTTCCACAGTAAGGGTACCGTTGTGTATTCCTTCACGACTGGAAGTCATGGTGCCTTTTTTGTTGCGGTCATGGGATACGCCACCAAAGAATATAAAGCCTTTTGTAATTACATTCGTTCCATCAGGGACAAATATTTCAATTCCTCCAAAATGAACTTGTGCAGACAAATATGCACCATCAGGATTTATCTGGGTGTTGGTCAAATCAAAACTGGTTCCGCCAAACACTGCAGACACATCTCCTTTTGTGAATACATCGTCGCCATATTCAATTTTCCCCGATGAAAACACAGTGCTGAATGAATTCTTGCGGCTTGCCCTTCTTGTCGCACTTTGCCTTTTGACAGCCGAGAAAAGAATTGACAAGGCGATCAACAAAAGCACTATAGCACCTACAAGCTCCATAGTCATTTTAGGTGCTTCATATCCAAGGCCACCGTAGAGCCAGTATCCTCCAAGGAATATGAATAATAGGGATATGACCCTGGAACCTGAACTAAACAGTGATGTCAAACCTATTCCAATCAGCACAACAGGCCAGAAGGTCCACAAATTAACCTTCTCATTTGGAAATGATACAACTCCGGTGATATTAAGTATTAGAGCCACTGATACGGCTAGTAGTAAAAAAGCCCAAATTATCTTGCTTCTCATGGCAAGCCTCCTTTATTCTTAGTCTGCTGCTTTATGTTTTAATGTAATAATTGCTACTTCGGGTGTGTTGAACGCCCTCAGCCTGAAAGAAGAAGGAATTCCCAAACCTGAACTTATGAATTTCAGCCTGCCATGATTATCCACTGACAAACCGTATGCATACCTTTCTTCAGGCAGAAGACCCTTGTCGTCAGTATACAAAGCTCCGAGCAGCGGAAGTCTTGCATGCCCTCCTATGGTGTGGCCTGAAATGCTGGCATCAAAATCAACTTCGGTCAGATATCTTTGATTGACATCCTCAAGTCTCCTCTGCACATTGTAGTTTATCGGTTTGTGGGTTACACATATGCTGAAGTGCTTGTCGGAATCAAACCCCAGTTCATCAAACTTCTTCTCATAATATTTGATACCTGTAAAGAAAATGGATTCCCCATCCTTGTCAATACGCTGTATGGGATAAACAAAAATGCAGCCTCTTTCTTCAAGCTTTTCCATCAGAGGCGTCTTTTTGTCAGGGATAATGCACATGTTCCAGTTATCATCCAGGTCGTCTCTGTCAGGTCTGTAATCCGTTTCTCCAAGAATATAATAGATTGGTACTTCCTTCTCTATGGAGTCTACAAGGTCGATTATTGCATAATAATCTTCATCATCGGGACTTTTCATGTAGTCTCCGGTCATGAGTATCATGTCAAATTCGAGACTGTTGATGTGCGCTGCAAGTCTTTTCTGCATGGTGCCAAATGTCTTGCCGTGCAGGTCTGTTATCTGCAGAATCCTGTATCCATCAAAAGCCTTGGGTATCTGTTCATGTTCAAACTCCGCATAGTGAACTGTAAGCTGCTGGTTGTCTCTTGCAACATAAATCACCAATGCCGCAATCAAGACAATAATCGTGAGGATCCAAACCCAGGCATAGCTCTTTTTCTCAGGCGGCAGGAACAAATAGCCCGTTCCTTTCTTTTTTTCCTTCTTCCGGGCCTTTGCTTCCTTTTTTGCTTTTTTCATCTCCTGCTTTCTAAGCTTTCTTTCCTGTTTCCTTATTTCCTTCTGATCAAACAGCTTCAGATCTGCCATACAAATCCTCTTTACATTATATTATGCAAAACAATGTTAGCACACCGCAACCATCTTAGTCAAATCAAACATTGTTAAAAAAATGTACTTGTAATGTTCACAAAAATCCTCTATATTTAACCTTGCACTGTATCCTTTTGGAACAGTAGCAAGGAGGGATAATATTGATACTGGCAATCGACATAGGCAATACAAATCTGGTTTTGGGCGCATTTGAGGACGACAAACTCAAGTTTGTAGCACGCATATCTTCAGACACAAACAGAACTGAAGACGAAATGGCTGTAATAATCAAGTCAGTACTCGAAAACCACGGTGCATACAGCTCCGATATTTCAGGTACAATCATATCTTCAGTAGTTCCATCTCTTACTCAAACCAGTTCAAAAGCAATAAAGCTGCTGACGGGAGAATACCCATTCGTGGTTGGACCAGGCATAAAAACTGGCATCAACATCCTTATTGACAACCCTGCACAACTGGGCAGTGACCTGTTGGTGGATTCTGTTGCAGCAGCAAACATGTACCCCAAACCCGTAATAATCGTGGATATGGGTACTGCCACAACTATCAGCGTAGTCGATGAAGACAACTGCATGATCGGCGGTGCTATTATGCCCGGAGTAAGGATATCGGTCAATGCGTTGTCCGAGAGAACCGCCCAACTGCCCCATATAAACATCGAAGCTCCCAAAAAGGCAATTGGTACAAATACAATTGACTGCATGAAGTCGGGAGTGGTATTGGGTGCAGCAGCAATGATTGATGGCATGATTGAAAGGTTTGAGGAAGAGCTTGGAAAAGAGTGTTTTGTTGTGGCCACCGGCGGTTTGGCAGAAGAAATCTGCAAGCATACGAAACGCAAAATCGAGTACAACAAAAACCTGATTCTTGAGGGTCTGTATATCCTCTATCACAAGAATTTAAAGCATTTTAAAAGTAAAAAGTAATACGCTGTATAAAATACAGCTACATATTAACAACACGCTGTATTTATACATAATAAAACAGCAGTAAGGAGGAAAATTATGAAATTATCAATGATGGAAAGACAAAAGCGCACACTCTTTTTGGTGCTATTTGCTGTAATACTGGCAATTGAAGCAATAGTATGTTTCACGCCGCTTGGATCTTTGCCCGCGTTAGGGCCAATCGTGGCTACTCTGGCAATGGTACCTGTCACTATTGCCGGCATACTTATGGGTCCTATTGCAGGTGCATTAATGGGATTTTTTGCAGGAACGTTCAGTTTTATTGTCTGGACATTCATGCCTCCTCCATTAAGCGTTGCATTTGCCTTTGTGTTTACACCTTTCAACCTAGTAGGTGAAAATGCAGGAAGCATATGGAGTCTTGTAATATGCTTTGTACCCAGAATAATGACCGGTTTGATGGCAGGTTTTCTATACATGGTATTTAAGAAACGTGAATTCTTTACAAAAAGATCATTCCTGCTCAACTTCCTTAGCGGATTTTTTGCAAGTCTGGTCAATACCTTTGGAGTTCTTTCAGGAATATTCCTGTTCTTCAGACAGCCGTATGCCTCCGTACTTGACAAAACCTACGCCCTGTTATTAATCAGTCTGTTAACCACAGTCCTTACAAGCGGTATACCCGAAGCAGTTCTTGCAGGTCTTGCATCCCATGCGGTATGCCATCCTACCAAGAAGCACATTTTCAAGGGCGATGTTAGCATCTTCTCGGCAAATGCGGAATACACGGTTTCTGTTGTAGCAATAACCTTGACAATTGTTCTATATATAGTTGGAGCGATAATAAACTAAAGGAAAGTAGTCCCTCCTTAATATATAAAAAAAGAAGGCCATGCCTTCTTTTTTTATGTTCCTGCCATTCTTCTTTTTATTGCCTGCTTCTTTGAAATACTGTTAGAAAACCATCATGTCTACTCCACATCAAAGTCAAAATATGTGTCAGTATACGGTTCATTATCCAGCCTAAAGTGCCACCATTCTCCATTTGATGGTACAAATCCACATTCCACCATTACCTCTCTGAGAAGTTTTCTGTTTTCTCTTTGGGCATCGGTTATCTTTGAATTTTCATAATATGAGAGACTGTCAAACAAATCAAAATATCCTCCCATATCCACCTCGTTACCTTCCAGATCAAGAAGAGACAAATCAACAGTACTGCCTCTGGAGTGACCTGACTTTGGTGATATAAAGTTGCCAATAAGGTAGGATTTATTCAGATTTGGATAATAAATATGCTTCATTCTGGTGTCACTTTCGTCTTCCGCCCACCTGACAAAATGCTCAACTGCCTTTTGAGGTCTGTATGCATCATAAATGGTTACAATATATCCTTTTTCATAGAAAATCTCGCATGCCTTTTTCAATGCTTCTGCCGCTTCTACTGTTAGGATTGCAACAGGAGCCTTGTAGCCATCAATCCTGCTGCCGATAAAATTATTCTCCGTATAATACCTGATATCCAGATGTACATAAGGGATTACATCCTTTACATACACAAAACCTTCAGGCAGCCTGGGTTCTGGCGTTGCTTCTTGAGTTGGAGTTGGACTTGATGTAGGCTCCATAGTAGGTATCGGTGTTTCTGTAGAGGTAGAGTACGGACTTGAGGTATGAATCAGCTGTGTAGGAGCAGGTTGCTGTTCCCTGCCCTCTTCAAGTTTTACAATCAGAATAATACATAATAACAAGAATAATACAATTAAAAAAATACCAAGCTTTTTATTCATATCTTTTCCTTATCTTGCATGTTTTTTGTTATGCAGAAGCTGTGGAGCCACCCAGCTGTGATTGTTCCTCATAACAAGCCAGTCTCCATCCTTTGTCAGAGTATCATATAGTCTTTTTCTAAGTTCTAATAATATACCCATATCCACTTCATTTATAACATTCCTTGTCTCGCCCGGATCCTTCTCAAGGTCATACAATTCATCAATATCCGTTGGATTCCACACATATTTCCACCTGTCGGTCTTGATTGTCCTTTGACAGAAAAGACCGAACTGCTGACCGTTGTACGAACTTACCGCCTCCTGCCTCCAGTCTTCCGGAATCCCTTCATCCAGAATTATTGGACGAAGGCTTCTTCCATGCAGTGTGGTATCCAAAGGTTTTTCTATGCCGCAAACATCAAGAATCGTTGGAACAAGATCAAGAAAATGTACGGTATACGCATCAGTCCTGATACCCCCAGGTATTCTTCCTGGCCACCTCATAACAAAAGGTACATGTATTACATCCTCATACATGACATAATGTTTGTCAAACATGCCGTGAGAGCCGCACATGTCTCCATGATCCGATGTGTAAACCACCAATGTATCCTCATGTTTTCCCAGCTCTTCCAGCTTGTCAAGAATCATGCCCACCACCCTGTCAACCTGACTTACAAATGCATGATACTTTGCAACTATCGGAGCCCAGTAATCCCAACCTTTGTTTTCATTGCCCCAATTTAGAATCTGCTGGGTCTGAATGTAGGGTTTGTCTTTCAAGTCATCGTAAAAACCGTCCCAGGGCTTCATGTCTTCCGGGCGGTACATTTCTGCGAATTCTTTTACAGGCGCATAATATGGATGGGGTTCCGAGAAGTTAACAGAAATATGCCATGGCTTTTGGGACTTGCCAAGCCTTTCCAACTCCTCACATACTTTTTCGCCCAACTTGAAAGTATCGCTTTCAGTAAAAGGCTTGTCTATAACCTCCCCTTCCTGACTTCTTGCCCCATACGTTCTTGCACTTGGAATATATTTGTCAAAACCAAAACTTTCGGGTCCTGCATGCTGGCAGATATCCCATACTCCTACAAAGGTATTGCTGTATCCGTTTTCTTTTAGAAGTTTTGCATAAGAAAAATCCTCCGGTTCAAGACATCCAACGGGAAGAGTAATATTGTAATTCCACAAGGCACCAAAAGTCTCTGGCCTACGTCCAGCAATGAGACTTTGTCTTGCTGGACAGCAAACCGGAGATGTGGTGTAAGCATTGTTGAACCATATTCCCTCTTCACACAATTTATCAATATTTGGCGTTTTAATGCCATTTTTGTTTCTGTTACTGTATCCAACACAGTCATATCTGTGCTGGTCTGCAATGAGGAATAGAATATTTGGTCTCTTCATAGCTCACCTTCTATAATCTTCACACCATATTTCTCAGCTATTTTGTTTATCTTGTCCATTTCACTCTTGTCAAAATCCGTTGTCAGATAAATATTTGGCAGATTAGGAGCTCTTCTTATCGCTTCTTCATAACCCTCTGCATTGTTGCACGCAATAATTACTTCCTTCTTCAAAATCCGCTGCAATACAGCTACTGCATTGGCCATATTCTTCCCATCATTTCCATAGATGCAGACCAAGTCGTTTTCATCATCATCTGATATGTCATAAGCCAAATCATACAGGGAATCCTCATCCCATTCCTTGTGGTAGCAAACCATTGGGTTCTTGTAGATAACTTCCTCTTCCACATATTCAGGCCTCTTTATTGGAAGAATACCCTTTTTCTGCTCTTCTTGAAGAACACGTATCATCTCCTGGTTATGTAAAGGCGTGGTACCGCAGCATCCTCCAATAACCTGCGCCCCGGCCTTTGCAAGCGCGACACACTCTTTTGCAAATTCTTCAGGACTTTGCTCAAATACTATTTCTCCATCCACATTCCTTGGAAGTCCGCAGTTGGGTTTTGCCACTATTGGAAGATTGGTGCTTTTTGCCATTTGCTCAATAATCGGCACCATTTTTTCTGCTCCAAAGCTGCAGTTTGCTCCTACTGCATCAACACCGAGTTTGCTCAAAAGTCTTGCACATTCTTCAGGCGTGTTGCCCATCAAGGTCCTGCCATTTTCCTCAATGGCCACAGTTGCAAATATGGCAAGCTTTGTTTCTTTCTTCTCGCTTAAATCTTTCAAAGCCAAAACCGCAACCTTCATCTCATATAGGTCAGTAAAGGTTTCAAGATGAAAAATCCTTGCACCAGCGGAAAAAGCGTAATCAGCCATTGTGTAAAAAAGGCTGTATGCCTCATCAAACTCCATGTCTCCCGCTGGTTTCATCAGTTTGCCTACAGACCCTATTGAAAAAGCCACTTTGCAGCCTTCCCTTTCGGAGGCTGCCTTGGAGGCCAACTCAAACGCTTTGGTTATGATTTCCTTCTGCCTGTTTGCAAGATTGTTAAGCGAGAGAGTGTGGCCATTGGCTCCAAAAGTGTTTGTTTGAATAAAATCACAACCTGCATCCACATACGATTTTGCAAGCTCATAGACCACATCCGGGTTATTAAGCACCAGAGCCTCTGGAAATTCTTTAAAACCAGATTGAATAAACATGGTTCCTTTGGAACCATCGTAAAAGTATAATCGATCATCTAAAAGCACAACAGACACCTCTTTTGACCTATACTATTTTGGCTCCCATCTTTCCACCAGCCAGTATGTGGTAGTGAAGATGGGGAACTGTCTGCAGTGCATCCTTGCCACAGTTGTTTATTACACGAAAGCCGTTTTCAGTTATACCCAGCTCCCTTGCGATATTTGCAATCGCCAGTTGTATGCCTCCCACAAACTCCTTGTCCTCTTCATTAAACTCCAATATGCTGGCAACATGTCTTTTTGCCGCCACAACAATGTGGACAGGCATTTGTGGACTGATATCGTGAAAAGCAACACAATATTCATCTTCATACACCTTTTTGGCAGGTGCCTCTCCATTGATTATCTTGCAAAAGATACAATCTGCCATTACAATCCCTCCTGATTAATCAAGTTGTTTCTTGAATATATCTTCAACGCTGGCAAGCATTTTGTCAATAGCACTTGCATCCTTGCCGCCAGCCTGCGCCATATCCTTGCGTCCTCCGCCTCCACCTTTGCACATGGAAGCTGCTTCTTTAACAATTCTACCACAATCCACACCTTTTTGTACCGCGGATTTGGTCGCTGCACAAACAATGCTGACCTTTTCATCAAGTCCTGATGCAAGAAGAACAAAGCCAGTCTCCATTTTGCCTCTCAAACTGTCAGCAAGATCCCTCAAGGAATTTGCATCAAGCATGTCAAATCTGCCTGTCGCAACAGTTATGCCGTTTATCTCCTTTGCATTCTTCAGAACATCTTCAGTGGAACCAAGAGCCATCTTCTTCTTGAGCTCACTTACTTCCCTTGACAAAGCCTTGTTTTCCTCAACCAGGCTTTCCACCTTTGCATAAGTGTCATGTACCGCCGTCTTCAATGTGCCCGATATATTCTCAAGAATGTTCAAGTTATTAACAAGGTACTCTCTAGCTCCGCTTCCAGTATATACTTCCAGCCTTCTTATGCCAGCTGCAACAGCACCTTCATGAACTATCTTGGCAAGACCAATGCTTGCAGTATTCTTTACATGAGTTCCACCACACAGCTCTTTTGAGAAATCCCCCATGCTTACAACCCTTACGCTGTCGCCATATTTCTCGTCAAACAAGGCTTCTGCGCCGGACTTCACCGCTTCATCCACGGACATTATTTCGGTTTTAACCTCCATGCCTTTATCGATTTGGCTGTTTACTATGTCTTCTATCTTTTGAATCTCTTCCTTGGTAAGCGCCTTCATATGGTTGAAGTCAAATCTGAGCCTTTTTGCGTTGACACTGGAACCTGCCTGATGCACATGATCTCCCAATACCATCTTCAATGCCTTGTGGAGAAGATGCGTGCAGCTGTGGTTTCTCTCAGTAGCCCTTCTGTTTTTCACATCCACCTTGAGATTACCTTCCTGACCTTTTGTCACAACACCGCTCTCTACAACACCTATATGCCTCCATCTGTCGTTGGTCTTGACAGTATCCAGAACTTTGACAAGGCCCGTTTCGGTAGAAATGATACCAATATCACCTTCCTGGCCACCGCTTTCAGCATAGAATGGAGTCTTCCCAGTCAAGACAATTACGCTCATGCCGCTGTCTGCCTGCTCCACTTCATCCATGCCGTCGTCGGATTTTGCAAAGATGGCAAGTATGTTGGATGTGCATTCATCCACTTCATATCCCACAAACTCTGTCTTAGGATATTTGCTTAAAGCTTTGGCATCCCCCATCTGCCACGAACTTTCCCTGTTCATTATAGCGGCTCTGGCCTTCTCCTTTTGAGCCTCCATTTCCTTTCTGAAACCGTCCACGTCCACATCAAAACCATGTTCCGACATAATATCCTGTGTAAGTGAAAGAGGGAATCCGTAAGTGTCATGCAGCTTGAATGCGGTTTCCCCACTCAAAGGAGACTTGTCGTTTTTCGCCTTCTTCTCATTTATTATCTCTTCAAGCATGGAAAGACCCTGATTGATGGTACTAGCAAACCTTTCTTCCTCTGCCTGAATTATCTGCTTTATATATTTTCTGTTGGTCTCCAGTTCCGGATAGGCTTCCTTGGACTCGTCCACCACCGTGTCAGCCAAATCACACAAGAAGATGCCTTCAATGCCAAGCATTCTTCCATGGCGGGCAGCTCCTCTCAAAAGCCTTCTAAGCACATAGCCTCTGCCTTCGTTGGAAGGAATAACGCCATCGGACACCATCATTACAGTACTTCTTATGTGGTCAGTAATAACTCTTATGGAAACATCGTTCTTGTAATCCTTGCCATACTCCTTGCCTGCCATTTTGCAGACCGTATCCAGTATCCTTCTTACCGTGTCAACCTCAAACAGGTTGTCCACACCCTGCATTACGCATGCCAGCCTCTCAAGGCCCATTCCCGTATCAATGTTGGGATTGGGAAGCTTTTCATACGTTCCGTCAGGCTGCTTGTCAAACTGGGTAAACACAAGATTCCATATCTCAATATATCTGTCGCAGTCGCAGCCTATCGTGCAGTCCTCTTTACCGCAGCCATACTTTTCCCCACGGTCAAAATGAATTTCAGAGCATGGACCGCATGGACCTGTTCCCAACTCCCAGAAGTTTGAGTCTTTTCCCAGACGTACAACCTTCTCTTCAGGAAGCCCTACTTCCTTTGTCCAGATGTCATAAGCTTCGTCATCTTCAAGATAAACGGACGCATAAAGTTTTTCTTTGGGAATCTCCAAAACTTCAGTCAGGAACTCCCAGGCCCAGTGGATTGCCTCCCTTTTGAAATAATCGCCAAAAGAGAAGTTGCCAAGCATCTCAAAGAAAGTTCCATGTCTTGCTGTTTTACCTACATTGTCGATATCTGGTGTTCTTATGCACTTCTGACATGTGGTCACTCTTTTTGAAGGAGGGGTTTCAATCCCCATAAAGTAGTTTTTGAGCGGTGCCATTCCCGCATTTATTAATAAAAGGCTTGGGTCATTCTTTGGTATAAGTGAAAAGCTGGGCAATCTTAAATGCTCCTTGCTTTCAAAAAAAGCTAGATATTTTTCTCTCAACTCGTTTAATCCATATTTCTTCATGCTATCTGTATCTCCTTTATCTTAAGCTTTCAAGCTATTGAATAATTATATTACCACAACTTGTTTATGTCAATTATTGCAATGCTTTTGCCAATTTCCATGGATAATATTTGAACAATTGCAAATACTAATACAGGAGGTGTTTAAATTGACAATAACTTTAACTCAAAAAGAACGAATGCTGCTTGAAGATTTGAAAAGTAGTGAAGAAATCTGTGTGGTAAAGTATGCAAACTATGCAAGTCTCGCACAGGACAGACAGCTTAAAACACTGTTTGAAAACCATGCAAAACTTGAACAGCAGCATTTAAATACGGTAAACAGCCTTTTGAATGGACAGATTCCGCCAATGAGTCAGCAAAACAATGTACAGCAGCCGCAAGGAGACGAAAATGCGTCCCTTTCCATTTCCGACAAGGAACTCTGTACTGACATGCTGATGACGGAAAAGCATGTCTCCAGCACTTACAATGCCGCCATTTTTGAATTCGCCGACAAGAGGGTAAGAGACATTCTCAACCATATTCAGAAGGAAGAGCAGCAGCACGGCGAAGCCATTTTCAAGTATATGGAGACAAAAGGCATGTACCAGCCGCAATAGTTATGGGAAGGAACCATCCTTCCCATTCTACATAAAATTTGTTGACAATCAGCATATTAGTGTCATAATATACAAACACAATAAATTTCAGGCAGGTGTATCTATGAAACTGGTTGTTATCGTTCTCAGTGAAGAATCAAGGGTTCAAGCTCTGCTGCAAGGCTTTGTTGAAAACGGTATCAAAGGAGCTACGATTGTAAGTTCGCAGGGAGTTGCAAGAGCTTTGGAGGATGCCGATGATTATACTTTCCTTGGCTCAATCAAAGCTTTTCTTGATCCTCAGCAGTATGGCAGCACTGTTTTTTCCGTTATACAAGACAATCAGGTTGAACTGGTCTCTAAAGTCATAAAACAGTCTGTCGGCTACCTGAATCAACCTGATATGGGTATAATGTTCACTGTTCCTGTTGATTATGTGGAAGGAATCAAGTTTGACTAGACAAACTTCCTTCCAATATCCTTTCTGTAATACATATCCTTGAAGGATATATGCGCGGAAGCCTTGTATGCCCTAAGTATGGCTTCTTCCAGGGTTTTGCCAAGAGCCGTAACTCCAAGGACTCGACCGCCTGCGGTCACGCACTTGTCAGTACCTCCGGTACCGGCATGGAATACATAAGCCCCCACTCTTTCGGCCTGTTCAATTCCGAAGATTTCATATCCTGTTTCATACTTCCCAGGATATCCTCCGGATGCAAGAACCACACAACAGGCCTTTTCTTTTTTCCACTCTATATCAACACCATCAAGTCTTCCCTCAATTATGGCGTCAAATATCTCATACAGATCACTGTCAAGCCTGGCAAGAACGCATTGAGCTTCCGGGTCTCCAAATCTTGCATTGTATTCAATAACCTTTGGGCCATCATTGGTTATCATCAACCCAAAATATATTACACCTTTGTATACAATGCCCTCTTTATTCAATGCATCCAGAGTTGGCATGAAGATGTCCCTCATGCAGATTTCTGCAACTTCCTTCGTGTAAACAGGACTGGGAGAAAAAGCTCCCATGCCACCAGTATTCGGTCCCTCGTCATTGTCATAGGCTCTCTTATGGTCCTGTGACGAAACCATGGGGACCAATGTCTTTCCATCGGTAAAAGCAAGTACGGTCACTTCAGGTCCAGTCAGATACTCTTCAATAACTATCCTTGTACCCGATGCACCAAACTTCTTTTCCTTCATCATGGAGATAATTGCATTTTTCGCACTTTCGAAATCCTGTGCAATAATGACACCTTTACCCAGCGCCAGCCCATCGGCTTTTATGACCACGGGATATGTATTCATTTCCTTTACAAAGGAAACAGCACTCTCAACGTCTTCAAAAGTCTCATACCTGGCAGTTGGAATATTGTACTTTTTCATAAGATTCTTTGCAAAAATCTTGCTGGACTCAATCCTTGCAGCATCCTTGCATGGACCAAAGGCCCTGATGCCGCCCTTTTCCAGGTAGTCCACCATTCCATCAGCCAGAGGGTCGTCCGGAGAAACAACAACCATATCAATATTGTTCTTTAGTGAGAAATCAAGGATTCCTTCCTTGTCCATCACTTTTAGCGGAACAGATTCGGCAATCTTTCGGGTTCCGAAGTTGCCTGGTACACAATACAATTTCGTTACCTTCTCACTTTGAGAAAGCTTGTGCAAAATGGCGTGTTCTCTTCCGCCACCGCCTACAATCAATACTTTCATCTTACTACTCCTTAGTGCTACGTATTAGTGGCAAAAATGTCTTATACCCGTAAATACCATTGCTATGCCATATTTGTTGCATGCATCTATTGAAAGCTGATCGTTCTTGGATCCGCCAGGCTGCATGATGGCCTTTATACCGGCTTTGTGGCATGCTTCAACACAATCAGGGAATGGGAAGAATCCATCCGATGCCACAACAGCACCTTCTGTTCTGTCGCCTGCATACCCAAGAGCTATGTTGAGAGCCCCTATTCTATTGGTTTGTCCAGGTCCAATTCCAATAGTAGAGCCGTTCTTTGCAATAACTATTGCATTGGATTTGACATGCTTTACAACCTTCATCGCAAATATCATGTCGCGCATTTGCTCTTCTGTAGGCTTTGCCTCCGTTACAACCTGCAGCTTATCCATGTCAACTACAATATTGTCAGCTTCCTGAATCAAAAGACCTCCATGAACCTTCTTCATGTCATAGTTGTATACGGGCGTGTCTATATCAGGTAATGTAAGAATTCTAATATTCTTCTTCTCTTCAATAACAAACAGGGCTTCAGGTGTATAGGATGGAGCAATGACGATTTCAAGGAAAATCTTGCTCATCTCCCTTGCAGTTTCCTCATCCACTTCCCTATTGGTAGCAACTATTCCACCAAAAATAGAGACTGGATCGGATTCGTATGCATTCTTGAATGCTTCCAGAACAGTCTTGCCTGTACCAACTCCACAGGGATTTGCATGTTTTACAGCAACCACGGCACACTCTCCATGGAATTCCTTCAAAATGCTGATTGCAGCATTTGCATCGTTAATATTGTTGTATGACAAAGGAATTCCGTGTAATTGTTTTGCATGGGCAATTGTTCCCGTCTGCAATATCGGGGTTCTGTAGAATGCCGCTTTCTGATGAGGATTCTCACCATACCTCATTTCCTGTACCAGATCATAAGGCAGAGTCATTATGCTCTTCATGGTGTTGTCTTTTCTCTGGCTGTTCATATAGTTTGCAATCAGTGAATCGTAATAGCTGGTGTGCTCAAAAGCCTTTGTGCAAAGCTCAAACCTGGTATCGTAAGTAACATCACCATGTTCATCCATCTCTTCAATCACTCTGTCATAGTCGTTAGGGTCAATAAACACTACGACTCCTTCAAAGTTCTTGGCGCTTGAACGAAGAATGGATGGCCCTCCAATATCAATATTCTCGATTGCTTCAGCCAGAGTTACATCCTTTTGCTCAATTGT
>JAAYLF010000138.1 GCA_012522035.1 Clostridiaceae bacterium | reverse complement strand
TTTTGACATTGTTGATAGTCATGAAGAACCAGATCCTTTGAATGAAAGGTTTGGTACGCCAACAAGGAATAGTTCATCAATAAAAGGGGCGAGTTCTTTTTGCCCATATTGCGGAAATCCTGTATCTTCAGAATATGCTTTTTGCAATAAATGTGGCAAAATGCTGCCGGTTGGATTAAAAAAGGAGCAACATATATGACAATTGTGGTTATATCTGATACCCACATTCCAGGAAAGGCAAAATCTTTACCTCAAATCTTGTACAACGAAATAGAAAAGTGCGACCATATAATCCATGCTGGAGATGTAAATGATATCGCTCTGATTAATGAGCTTGAAATTTTTGATCCAGTTACTGTGGTTGCAGGAAATACCGACGGATATCAAATAACAGACAAGCACGGATTTAAAACGATTGTTGAGTTATCTGGTAAGAGAATTGGCGTTGTCCATGGCAACGGACCAAGGGCAACCTTTGAGAATGTGAGAAGGGCGTTTTCAAAAGATAATGTGGACTGTGTTGTATATGGACACAGCCATATTCCACACTGTGAGTTTTTGGACGGCATTCTATACTTTAACCCCGGTTCACCAACTGACAAAAGACTAAACAAATACTATACATATGGATTGATTAAGATTTCCGAGGGTGAATTTTACCCTGAAATGATATACTTCAATAAGAATGGAATTGTTAAAAGAGTAAAAGTCCAGGAAGAGTAGTGGAATTTTAAAATAGTATGATATACAATACAAGTAGTTGAATTGTTTTGTTAAAGGAGATATTAAGATGTTTAAAGTCTCGCATAGATGTATTGTATTGAGAGATGATGCTGTGGAAAGAAAAAGCTTGAACACAAAGCTTCTGGGTCATCATTTGCTGCGTGTTGAAGGAATACAAAATGCAGCCAGCATGTACAGGGGAAAAAATGCCTGCATTGTTGCGTCCGGTATTGCAAATATAATAGAGAATTTTCCACCCATAATACAGGACGGAGAGCTGATTGTTGGTTACAATTATCCCGACAACCCTTATCCTGACTGGTGGATTTGCCCGGATACCGAGGAATATCGAAAATTACTTCAAGAAATCGGATTCTCAAAAGAAAGGGTTGATAGATACTTTGCTACAAGAGACAAAGTATCAGAACTGTTTGATTATGCACCAAACCCTGAGTTTAATGAAGTTGACAAACAGCTGGATACGGAGTGGGCTTCAATAGGTCGCTGCATATCCGACAATCATTCGGTAATAGGATATGAGGATGTATTAAAGTATGGATTTGAGGGCCTTTTGGAAAAGGTTTTGGAATATGAGCGTAAGAACGGCTCTTCTGATTTGTATGAAAGCATGAAGATAATCTGTAAATCAGCATGCAGGATTGGTGAAATATATGCAGATTTGGCAAGAAAACTGCAGCTGGACCCTTCTATTGATGAAATAAGACGATTGGAACTTGAAAAAATAGAAAAGGTATGCAGACAGGTACCTACAAAACCTGCACGTTCTTTCCATGAAGCAGTACAGAGTTTATGGTTTGCCCATATAATCAATACCTGGGAAGACGGAATAAATGCAAATTCGTTAGGGAGACTGGATCAGATTCTTTACCCATATTACATACACGATATAGAAAATGGAACTATTACAAAAGAACAGGTTTTTGAACTTATCTGCTGCTTATGGATAAAATTATACAGAGATTACGATGTGCAGCAATCTTGCGTTGGTGGATGTCTGGCTGATGGCAGTTCTGTCGTAAATGATTTGTCATACATGATGCTGGATGCAACGGAGCAGCTTGGATTTGTTCGCTGTCTGTCTGTAAGGTTCTCATCACAAACTGACAAAATGTTTTTAAGACGGGCTCTCGAGGTGGTCGGAAGAGTCAAATCTGGAATACCTTTCTTTTTCAATGATGAGGTAATGATTCCTGCCCTTGTTTCAAAGGGAATCTCACTTGAAGATGCAAGAAACTATACACAGATTGGTTGTGTGGAAACTGTAATTCCCGGAAAGTCCAATCCTCATGCAGTTTCAGGTCAAACAAATCTTCTTAAAGCTGTTGAATATGCTTTTGGAAACGGCAGGAGTTTGTTTAATCCTGAATTCAAACCTGGACTGACAACTGGAGATATTGATACATTTAAAACTTATGAGGATTTTGAAAATGCAGTTTTGAAGCAAATCAAACACATATTGGACAATTCCTGCAAAAAGGTGTATGAATGGACATGTGCTGCAAGAAAAAACGCAGTAAAACCTGTAAAGTCACTTCTTACCGAAGGGTGTGTTGAATCCAACAGGGATTTCAACAACCATGGTGCAAAGTACGATTATTATCAAATCATGCTGGGAGGCGTACCAAACCTGGCGGATTCTTTGATGGTTGTAAAGAAACTAGTTTTTGAAGATGAAAGATATTCATTACAGTACATGAAAGAACAGCTCGAAAAGGACTTTCCAAATGAAATCTTCAGGATGGAGTGTATTCACAAGGTACCAAAGTATGGTAATGATATTGATGAAGTGGATGAGATTGCATCACGAATTATTGAATATTCGTGTAAAGTTCTAGACGAGATGGAAGAGAAATATGGTCTAAAATTTCATGCACAGCCCTTTACTTTTCTTTGGATGGTCGACCATGGCAGAGTAACTTCAGCAACTCCTGACGGACGAAGAAAGGGAGAAATAATTGCATACAGCATGTCACCAATGCAGGGACGTGACAAAAACGGCTTTACCGCACTTATGAACACATTGTCAAAATTGCCTGGAAAAATGTGTCCTGGCACGGTTTCTGCCATTGTTGAAGTCGACCCAAAACTGTATACGGAGAACAACATAGATTGCTTTGTAGATATACTTGTTGCGTGTGCCGGTAAAGGCATTGCAAATGTTCAGTTCAACACCATAGATGCAGATACCTTGATAGATGCGCAAAAGTATCCTGACAAGTATTCAAATCTTGCAGTACGAGTATCCGGCTTCAGCCAGAAGTTTAATTTGCTGGACAAAAACTTGCAGGATCATATTATAGGAAGGACAAAGCACCAATGCATGTAGATACATTGATTGCAAATATTGTAAGAGGATCTCTACATGACGGCAGAGGCATTCGCACGGTAGTATATTTCAAAGGCTGCAATATGAAATGCAAATGGTGTCACAACCCGGAATGTATTTCTTTTCAGTCTGAGATATTGTATGCAGATAGCAAATGCATAAGGTGTGGTGTATGTGTTGAGACATGTACAAATCATGTTATTTATGATGACAAGCATGTTTTTAATCGTGAGGGTTGTACAGCCTGTGGGGAATGTGCCTCCAATTGTCCTGTGAATGCTCTGGAACTATGCGGAGTAAATATGAGTACTGACACAGTCCTAAAGGAGATTCTGAAGGACAAACACTATTACGATACATCGTCAGGAGGAGTTACATTCTCAGGTGGGGAGTGCCTGCTTCATCCAGAGTATGTACTTGAATTGTGCAAGCTTTGTAAAGAGAATGCAGTTTCGATAACAATAGAGACTGCATTGAATGTGTCTTGGGAAGCGATTGAGCTGGTTTATCCGTATGTGGATACTATTTATGTGGATATTAAGCATATGGATGATGAAAAGCACTGTTTCCATACTGGTTGTAGTAATGAAAGGGTATTGAATAATCTGAAAAGGCTGGCAAAAGTCCATGGCGATATCATTGTAAGAACTCCTTTAATACCGAGAGTGAATGATTCGTATGAGAATCTTGTTGAAACTGCTAAATTTGCACACAACCTAGGAATAAAGAGAGTTGAGTTTCTGAGATACAACATACTGGGTAAATCGAAATATGGTTTGCTGCAGAAAGATTATGTATCATATTCTGACGAAACACAAGCCAAGGAGTATATGGATGATTTGTGCCAAAGAATTAATTGCTTGATTGGTGAGGGGGATTTTGTTTTTTGGGTGGAATAGCAAACTGATAAAAGGGGGAGTTTCAAATGATTAAGATAAGTCCTGTACCTGATGAAAGTTACAAGTCCCATGATTTTGTAATTACTGTAAATGGAATCAATTTGGATGCATACAAGTGCAGGGTATCAAGAATTCCATTCAACAGGGTATGGCCAGGATATCAAAGACCTTTGGATCAAACCGAAATGGCGTCCTTTGCATATTTGGCAGCCGATGAAGAGGTGGAGTTTGCCATCACTCCAAACAAGGACTTCAGTGAAGTAGTCATAAGACCTTTGTCTAAAAAAGTAGAGTTTGATGTACAAAATGGTGTAATAAGGTTCAGAATAAAGAAGGCAGGGCAGTATACAGTGGAATTGGATGGACACCACAATGCTCTTCATTTGTTTGTAAATCCGATTGAAGAGTATCTTAAAGATGATAACACCATATACTTTGGCCCTGGGGTGCATTATGCCGGGCATATAGATATGCAGGACAATCAAACGATTTTTGTTGATTCCGGTGCGGTAGTACATTGCTCTATAACTGCTGCCGATAAAAAGAACATAGCTATAAAAGAGCATGGAATAATTGACAACAGCTCATTTAAAAGGCCTTCCAAGTCGTGTCTAAGATGTCCAACAAGTGTTGTATTTACCAGATGTATGAATGTAGAAATTAGTGGAGTCATATTCAATGATGCCAGCGCATGGACGGCTACGTTCTTTAACTGTGACAATATCTTGGTGGACAATATCAAAACAATTGGTATGTGGAGATACAATTCGGATGGTGTTGACTTTGTCAACAGTTCCAATGGAATTGTCAGGAATAGCTTCCTCCGCAACTTTGATGATGTCATTGTTTTGAAGGGGATTAAAGGTTATGACCATAGGAATGTTGAAAATATCCAGGTAGAGAATTGTGTCTTGTGGTGCGACTGGGGAAGAGCTCTTGAAATTGGGGCTGAAACCTGTGCTGATGAGTACAGAAATATTGTCTTTAGAAACTGTGATAGCATACATGCTTCAACAAAAGCGATGGATCTTCAAAATGGAGACAGAGCAAATGTGCACATGGTACTTTTCGAGGACATTAGAGTGGAGTACAGCAAATACGCAATGCCAGAGGTTTATCAGGAGAGTGATGATATGGAGTATGTATGGGATGGAAAGCCAAACATTCCATGGCTTTTCTATGCTCACTTGTACTGTGGTCTTTGGTCTGACGACAATCTTCTTGGCACAAACAGCAATATAAGGCTTAAGAATATTCAAGTATTCATGGATGAAGGTCTTGAAAGACCTAAAATTGGGCTTTATGGTGCAAATGAAGATCACATGACATATGATATAACTATTGAAGATCTATATATAAATGGTGTGAAAGTTGTATCCTATGAGGATGCGAACATTCACACCAACGAGTTTGTGCAAAATGTTGTTGTCAAATAATCAGCAGACTCGTTTTCGTAAAACAGAAGAATTAGTATTGCGTGAAGACTTGCTGCAAGTGTTATCTCGATATTGTTTGGCCTCAATACAGAGAAGCTTGCATAAGTCTTGCTTTCTACATTATTGTGCCAGTATCTTACTGCATGGATGTAGTTAATAGATAAGTCAGGTTGAGATTGATGCTGTTACCTTAAGCGATAAGGGGCAGACAAAAGGATATATGTTGATAAATCCAGAGCAAGTGACAACATATATATTCGATGTTGAAGGATTGTGGAGCAAGCAGGAGAGTGCAAACGACCCTGATTCCAACAACATTTCCAGTTCAAACCTTTTAGTCAAGCAGGTTTAAGGAATATGAAAAAGCATCAACTGTAATACCGGAACAATTAAACTGTTTTTAGGGATGACAATCTGATAGCCATTGGTCGGGACAAGAGTAAAAATATTATATGGAAATTATATAATAATTTGTTTTGATTTGTATAATAG
>JAAYLF010000137.1 GCA_012522035.1 Clostridiaceae bacterium | reverse complement strand
CGTAACCGTTTGTGAACTTTTCCAAGGAAGTGCTCTTCTCTTGAGGGTGCCTGTTTATAACGTAGTGGTAGTGCTCCCAGGAATTGCCCTTCCTGCCATCAATTCCAATAAAAAGATTCATCCAGTTGGTTTTTCCTTTCTCGTAAGCAGTAATGTCGTTATCCGTCTTTATGTAGAAATACAAATTGTCATTATCGTGAGTTACACGGATTTCCTTTACAACGTTATCAGGCTTTGCCTGAGTGTACTTCATTCTTGCCACATATCCTCTAAAATCCCTTTCTACCTTCTCAGTAGCGTGGCTTAGGTATACACTATTGACATCATTCCATTGTGAAACATCGCCAAAGATGTCTATTGTTTTTGTCACTGGTTCCACATAATTTGATTCGGTAATGGGCAATCCTTTGTACCTTCTAATATTTTCAACCATCTGCATGTAGAAGTTGTCGCCATAACCCTCTTCAAGGAAGTTGCCTTTCTCATCCACCACATACCCTCTTGATTTGGTCATCTCCACATCTCTTGAGAATTCGGTATTGAAGGTATCCACCCAGTAGGGGACGCCGCCGTATTTCGGATCCTCGTCGATGAACTTGCCTGCAATCCATTCGTTCCAACCAGTAACGAAAATGATTTCCGGATCCAACTCTATAGCTGTATCCCACTGCTCCTGGAAGTTGTCTCCTCTTTCTATTGCTTCAATGTTTCCATTGACAGGATTCTTTGAGGTGTATCCTCTTCCCCAGCTCGGCCTTTGCTGGTTGTTTGGTCCTTTTATTGACCAGCTGAAGGCACCTCCTGTATGCTGGGCTACAGATACGCTGACAAGGTATGTAAACACCCTTTGCGGTCGTACCTTGTCCACATAAGGCCAGCCGTCCTCTCTGTATGGATCGGAAGGCCAGAAGGAGTACCTTAGATTGAAGTAGTCGTGATATTCATCAGGTATGTCTTTTGGTTCTCCTATCAGATAGGGTTTGCTGCCACTGCCTCTAAACCAAAGATGGGAGTATTTCTCTTCCATATACAGTTTTTCATACAACTGTGGGATCTGATTTGCGCAGTCTTTCTTTGTAAAGAACATTACCTGCGGAACCTTCCAGCCGGCATTGCCGTATTCAATAAGCAGATCCAGCATTCTGTACAACGGATCCCAGTAAATTTGGAAGTTTGTAAAGTCATAGGCGATAAAATCAATGCCAGCTGCTATGAAAAGCTCAATATGCTTTCTGATTACGTAAGGGTCGGATGAGTTGTAGTAGCCATACAAGGGCTCATTGAAATAGTAGTTTGCTCTGGGAGCTACGGTGTTTCTAGGATCCATGCTCCACAAATCATCCGGGTTTTCCCTAAGAATTTTCGTTACGTCAAACACTTTATGCTGGTCTGAGTTATGCCAGGCAAAGTAGAAGATTCCGACATACCTGTCCTGTCTGAAATCCGCCACCGGTTTGATTTTCCTTCCCAAAGCATCGGTTCCGGTAATATATGTAACCGACCTTTTGTTGGCATTGTTTGAGTTTCCCACACTGGAAACCTGGGAAAACAAGCCGATACACAGAAAGAAAACCGCAAATGTCAATGATAATAGTCTTTTCATCATATCATACCTCTTTCCGTTATTGCTTTATTCTTGAGTACAAAAATGACAGCCTGCCCATTGGCACCGAGTCTCCTGACACATAGTAGTCGAGAATGTCGTCTTCGTTTTCGACACTGTCAGCTACTTTGAAGTGCATATCGAACTCGTCTTTAATACCAAACAGAGCCTTGGGCATCTTTATCTGCATTATGTTTCCATCCACCCTGTATTCAGCATCACCAACCTTCACAAAACCGTTTTCATATTTCTCTATCGAGGTCGTGCTGTCACCCGGATACCTGTTTACAACATACTTGTAGCTGTAAAATGAATTCTTGTCTTTAATATCAAAACCAAGGAACAGGTTTACAAGGTTCGATTTTTCATGCCTTTTCAAGACCATGTCTTCATCTGTTTTAATGAAGAAGTATATGCTTTCCTCGTCATCCGAAACCCTTATCTCAGTTACAAAGTTTCTTGGCTTTGGCAACCTGTAATTGTTTATGCATGTAAAGTCGGTATAATCCCTTTCCACTTTTCTGGTGGACAGGTTAAGGTATATGTTTTTTACATCATCCCATGAGTGTACATCATTGATGTCAATCTTTTTTGGTTCTGCATGAGTGATACCTTCCCATATGCCTTTATACTTCCTTACATTTTGTATCAATTGGATATAGAAGTTGTCTCCATAACCCTCCTCGACATGTTTTCCCTCTTCGTTAATTACATAACCTTTTGATTTTGTCATCTCAATGTCCCTGGAAAACTCGGTGTTGAATGAATCAACCCAGTAGGGGATATTTCCGTAAGCCTGCAGATGTGGTTTGTACCATTTGCCTGCTATCCATTCATTCCATCCGGTTACAAACACTATTTCCGGGTCCATTGATATTGCATTTACCCATTGTTCCTCGAAGTTGCAACCGGACTCTATTGCCTCAATGTTGCCGTTTTCAGGTTTTTCAGAGGTATATCCACGCCCCCAGCTTGGTCTCTTTATACCATGAGGACCTTCCAGTGACCAGCTGAAAGCACCTCCCGCATGCTGGGCAACGGATACATTCACAAGATTGGTATACAGTCTTTGAGGTCTTACTTTCTCAACATAGGGAAAACCATCGGGTCTAAATGCTTCTTCAGGCCACTGAGGGTATCTTATGTTGAAAAAGTCCCTTATGTCCTCTGGTACATCTTCCTTAACAGCAATTATGTAGGGTTTCGTTCCGCTGCCTGTAAACCACAAATGGGGATAGAGGTTTTTTCCATATATGTTGTTATATAAATCGGATATGAGTATATCACATTTCCTTTTTGTGAAAAATGTCACTTTTGGAACATTCCATCCTTTTTCATGATATTCATCCAAAAGTTCCAGCATTGTGTACAGTGGCTGCCAGAAAATCTTTGAATTTGTAAAGTCGTAGGCTATGAAGTCTATGTCAGCAGCGATGAACAACTCTATGTGCTTTCGTATAACGTATGGGTCTGCTGCATTGTAGTAGCCGTACAAAGGCTCGTTGAAATAGTAGTTGTTGTACAATGGGGCGATCGGACTGTTTTCATCGGTGGTGAAAAGTTCGTCCGGATGGTCCCGCATGATTTTTGTAACATCATACACTTTTCTCTGCGCGCCAAACTGGCCATGCCATGCAAAATAAAAAAGTCCGACATATTTGTTTTTCCTGACTCCGTTTATTGGGGTGACAATTCTATTTTTTGCATCGATTGCTACAATGTTGTCAACTGTTTTCCTATTCATTACGCTCTCCCTTATACTTTTTTTGCTATTATACTTTATTGATAGAACAAAAAACAGTAAGCAAATTATCCAAAACCTATACTTTATTTGATGTGTGTGTTGCATTTGTATCATGCGTGTACTATAATTGAACGCATATCTCAGTCTGAGGTGAAAAAAATGAAAATAAGTGACTCTGCAAGAAGACTGTTAAGCGACATTGAAGAAAGAATTGATGAAGAAGTAGAAGAGGACTTTCTAAACCAGTGGCGTCAGTTTTACAGAGGTCAGTCTTCGGAGGAGATATTCTATCCGAGAAGGAAGAAGGTATCAAAACCGGATATTGACATACGAAAGGTTAATATTAATGATGCGATAAATGACTTTGATCTGATGCTGCAGTATGAGTTCAACAATGTATCATTAAATCTGGGAACTCCATACAATGTGCTTGCGGTACGTACCAACTACGGAACTGGAATTCTGTCCTCCCTGTTTGGTGCTGATATAGTCGAGATGCCGTATGAAATGAACACTCTTCCAACCACACGTGCCATAAACGATACGGAGAAGATAAGGGAGATGGTTGAAAAAGGAACTCCGGACATATATGGTGGGTTTGGTCAAAAAGTGTTTGAGATGGGGGAAGTGTACAAGGAGGTAATGAAGGATTATCCGAAGATATCCAAATATGTACACGTATATCATCCCGACCTTCAGGGTCCTCTTGACATATGTGAACTGTTGTGGGGATGTGAGATGTTTTATGCCATGTATGATGAAGACGAACTCGTTCACGGCATGCTCTCGCTCATAACTGACACGTATGTAAGGTTTATGGACAAATGGTTTGAAATGTATGATTATTCAGATGACATAAATGCCCACTGGACCTGCATGTTCAAAGGCAGGATACTCCTTAGGAATGACAGCGCAATGAACATTTCAGGTGAGTTTTACAAGGAGTTCGCAATGCCTTATGACTCAAGGATAATTGAGCATTATGATGGAGGTGTTGTACACTTCTGTGGAAAAGGAGACCACTACATAGAATACATGAGTACGATTCCAAAGCTTTATGGTATTAATCTTTCCCAGCCCCATTACAACGACATGGAGAGGATATATAAACATACGGTGGACAAGGGGCTGTTCATAATCGAGCTGAAACGTTCAAGGGCTGAAGCGGATGTCAAAAGGGAAGGCGGGTTCAAAGGATTGGTCCAGACGAAAGAGATTCCAGGGTGGTGAGAGTCATCCTGCTTTTGTCCGGTTGAATATATTCTTCGATGAGGATATAATATATAAAAATACAGAGAGGATTTTGTAATGATTCATACATCGCCGCCGGACACTTTCGAGTATCTTATCGAATATGATGAGATTGAAAAATTTTACAAGGCGTATTACGAAGTCAGGCACGACAAGGAAAAACTTCAAAAAATGCTGAATATGGCAGGTGACTTGAGAAAGTATCTTCTTACGGAAGTTTTCGAGGAGGATCTGGGGGAGTTGCAGGTAAGAACCTTGTTCGCTGATAGATACAAGCATGACATAACTATCAGGAAGCATACAAGATACAGTCCTGATTTAGTTCACGACCATACTTTTTTTGAGATGGTTTACATTTTAAAGGGAAAGGCTGACAACACATTTGATAACAAACTGTACAAGATGTCGGATGGGGACATATGCCTGATTCCTCCAAATGTATTTCACAAGCTCTGGGTGGGCGATGACAGCGTTGTTATCAATATAATAATGAAAAAATCTCTGTTTGACGATAATTTTTTAAATGAGATATCCAAAGGAAGCATGCTCATAAAATTTATAAAACAGAATCTTTACATGCATCCATTGGGAGAAAAGAAGTTTCTTATGTTTCATGCGCTTCATAACGCTCCGCTTAGGAATCTTCTTGCTGTTTTGATTTCAGAATCCTTCAAGGGAAGAAACAGTTTTCCTGTCAAGAAAGCTTTTGTTATAGCGATATTCAATTACCTTGCAAACCTGGAAGATTACGACGATGAGGTTTCTGAGAAGAATGAAGTAGTACACAGTATTCTTGAGTATATACAGAGGAACCATGCAACTGTCACTTTGTCGGAAGTGGCAAGGCATTTTAATTATTCAGAGCCGTATTTCAGCAAGTATATAAAGAAACTTACCGGGATGTCGTTTGTAAATATCTTGCAGACTACCAGGTTGAAGGAGGCGTGTCATCTGCTTGCAACAACGAATATGAGGATTAGCGACATACCTGGAAAGGTGGGTTATGACAATGTTGCATACTTCAACAGGGTGTTCAAGCAAAAAATTGGCACCACCCCGTACAAATACAGGAAGATGCACAGAAATGCCATGCTGAATGACCTGGGTGGATTGAATTTGCAATTGTAGTATAGTTTATGGAGGTTGTTTTATTGAAAACACTTCTTTGTGCTGTCAACTCAAAATATGTACACTCAAATCCCGCTGTTTGGTCCATATACGCACAAGCAAGGGAGTTTGAGAACACATATGGTTTTAACATCGGTGAAATAGATATAAAGGAATTTACGGTAAATGATGTTTATGAAAATGTGCTTTATGAGATATTGACAAACAAATATGATGTTATTGGTTTTTCAGTATACATATGGAATGTGGCATATGTATCCAGGTTGACGCAGGATATAAAGAAGGTGGATCCCAAATGTAAAATAATCATAGGAGGGCCCGAGGTTGGTTATGGAACGGAACATACCAACCTTGTTTATGATTTTGTAGTCCAGGGAGAAGGAGAGAGAGCTTTTTACGCTCTTATGGTTTTGCTTGTCGGAAATGAGAAAGTCAAACTTCCATTTGAATACACGATTGATGGAAAGATAGTGACTGCTGAAAAAGCTTTAGATCTTGCAAGTATTCCATTTATATACAACGATGAAAACATAAAGCGTTTTGACAATAGAATAATATATTACGAATCTTCCCGTGGCTGTCCATACAGCTGTGCATATTGCTTGAGTTCTGTAGAAAGGGGAGTCAGGTACCTTGACCTGGACAGGGTTTTTGATGATCTTTCCTTTTTTATAAAATCAGGTGTAAAGCAGGTCAAATTTGTGGACAGGACCTTCAATTGTGACAGTAATAGGGCATGCGATATTTTCTCATATATCATAGAGAATGCCAAAGATGTGGACATCAACTTTCATTTTGAAGTTGGGGCCGACTTGTTTACGGATGAGACTCTTGACTTGTTGGAAAAAGCTCCTTCCGGATTAATTCAATTTGAAGCTGGTATACAGTCAACGTATGAAAAGGCTTTGATGGAAAGTGTAAGGAAAACAAATCTTGAAAGGTGTTTTCAAAATATTAGGAGGATTATAAACATTGGAAATATCCACATGCATGTTGACCTTATTGCAGGACTTCCCTATGAGACTCTTGATGTTTTCAAAAAGTCCTTCAATGAAGCCTACCTTCTTTATTCCCA
This sequence comes from Clostridiaceae bacterium, assembly GCA_012522035.1. Lineage (GTDB taxonomy): Bacteria > Bacillota > Clostridia > UBA1212 > DUPL01 > DUPL01. The sequence continues at coordinate 10,969 of JAAYLF010000137.1, read as the reverse complement.
TCAGCTTCAGCTAGGCTTTTTGAAGCTGCTTCCCGGGGCCAGGATGAATGACTTGGTTGAAAAACACGGTTATGTGTTTTCAAATCATCCACCTTATGAAATTCTGTCAAACAGATACATGTCATACGACGACCTGGCAGTTCTGAAAAGGGTTGAGTTCATACTCGAGAAGTATTACAACTCAGGCAGATTTTGCAAAACACTAATGAACCTTATCATGTATTATGATAGTCCCTTTGACATGTATGAGATGATTGCCAGGTATTTTGAAAAGACAAACAATCTTTTTAGGAGTATTTCGTCAAGGGAGCTGTATGACATACTGTTTGAGTTTGTAAGTTTGAATTTTCCTGAGAAAAAAGATGAGTTTGCGCGCCTGATGCTGTATGACTACCATGCGTCGGATTCATCCAACTATCCTCCGATGACTCTTCAGTATTTGTGGAAGGGAAGGAAGTTGTCAAAGGATAATAATGTGGACAAGTCTGTGACCAATTATGTCAGGTTTGTCGGAGATGAGTTATATGTTTTTGACTATTCCAGGAAGAACAAAGTAACTGGCCGGTATGATTTGCTGAAGGCTGAAAAAATTAAAAATTAATTTCTGTTAAAAGTATTGACACAATATATTGTATGTGCTAGTATATTTAAACACAAAATATGGAAAGGAGCTTGCTTATGTTGACTGTTATAAAAAAGAGGGACGGAAGAGAAGTACCTTTTAATATAGAAAAAATAATTAATGCGATATATAAAGCGGGTCAGGCTTCTTCAAATCCCATTTCTTATGAAAGAGCGTTTGAGCTTGCAGCCAGCGTTGTGGATATAATAGATAGAGAAGCAAATGGTGAAACACCTACTGTTGAGTTCATCCAGGACAAGGTGGAGTTTGTCCTTATGGATAAAGGCCATGTGGAAATAGCCAAGAAATATATTCTGTACAGGGCAGAGCGTACAAGAATTAGAGAGATGAACAACAGGCTCATGAATACTTTTGCCGACCTTACATTCAAAGAGGCAAAAGAGAATGACGTAAAGAGGGAGAATGCAAACATAGACGGAGATACTGCCATGGGAACCATGTTGAAGTACGGTTCCGAAGGTGCAAAGCATTTTTACGAGCTCTTTGTTCTAAAGCCCGAGCATTCCCAGGCTCATAAGAATGGAGACATACATATTCACGACCTTGATTTTCTGACCTTAACCACCACCTGCTGTCAGATAGATCTGATAAAAATGTTCGAAAAGGGCTTCAGTACAGGACATGGCCACTTAAGGACTCCAAACGACATTCAGTCCTACGCGGCTCTTGCATGCATTGCGATCCAGTCCAATCAGAACGACCAGCATGGCGGACAATCCATTGTAAACTTTGACTATGGTATGGCAGATGGTGTCAGAAAGACTTACATAAAAAGATACAGGGCAAACATGGTAAGGTCTTTGGAGCTTCTATTAAATCTTGACAATGTGGTGGATACAGAGCCAATCATGCGTGAATGCATTGAGAGCATACGAAAAGAGACTGGACTTTTCCCCTCACTTGAGTCGTCACCTGCATATTTCGAGGCGGAACAAAAGTACTTGATTAATGCTCTTGACAAGTACGGTTTGTTTACTGTTGACGAAATTGCAAAATGCCAGAGATTTGCATCAAGAAAAGCTCATGAGGAAACGGACAATGCCACTTATCAGGCCATGGAGGCTTTAATTCACAACTTGAATACCATGAACAGCCGTGCAGGTGCGCAAACTCCGTTCAGCTCAATAAACTATGGACTGGATACAAGTCCGGAAGGCCGAATGGTTATAAAGAACGTATTGCTGGCAACCGAAGCCGGTCTTGGCAATGGTGAGACTGCAGTTTTCCCCATCCATATTTTCCGGGTCAAGGATGGAATCAACTACAATCCACAGGACCCCAGTTACGACTTGTTCGAACTGGCATGCAGAGTGAGTGCAAAAAGGCTGTTTCCGAACTTTGCGTTCCAGGACGCTCCTTTCAATATAAAATACTACAAGCCCGGGAACTATGAGACAGAAGTTGCATACATGGGATGCAGAACAAGAGTTCTTGGAAATGTGTATGACCCTGACAGGGAGATTTCTGCCCGCAGAGGCAATCTCAGTTTCACTTCCATAAACCTGCCAAGGCTTGCAATAGAAGCCAAGGGCGATATTGACAAGTTTTTTGAATCTCTTGATAAAATGATGGACCTGGTTATAGACCAGCTTATGGAGAGGTTTGAGATACAGGCAAGGAAAAAGGTTAAAAACTTCCCATTCCTTATGGGGCAGGGTGTATGGCTGGATAGTGAAAAGCTTTCCTATGAAGATGAGATAAGGGAAGTTCTAAAACATGGAACCCTTTCTGTAGGATTTATAGGGCTTGCAGAGACTTTGGTTGCTCTTATAGGCAAACACCATGGTGAATCCGATGAGGCTCAGGAACTGGGATTGAGGATTGTAAGACACATGAGAAACAGGGTGGATGAAGAGAGCCAGAAGAGAAAGATGAACTTTACGCTTCTTGCCACACCTGCGGAAGGTCTATCCGGAAGGTTTGTAAGAATGGACAGAAAGAGATATGGAGTTATTGAAGGAATAACGGACAAGGAATACTATACAAACAGCTTCCATGTTCCCGTGTACTACAAGATTAATGCTTTTAAAAAGATTCAGATTGAAGCTCCATATCATGAACTTACAAATGCAGGCCACATAACATATGTGGAGCTGGATGGCGATCCTTCCAAGAATCTTGCAGCTTTTATGAAAATTATTCGTGCAATGCATGACGCAGGTATCGGGTATGGCAGCATCAATCATCCTGTTGACAGGGATCCGGTATGCGGCTATACGGGAATCATAAACGACACTTGCCCAAAGTGCGAAAGGGAATGCACGGATGATACAGTGCCTGTAGAGAGAATAAGGAGAATTACAGGATATCTCGTAGGAACTCTTGACAGGTTTAACGATGCAAAGCGTGCAGAAGTCAGGGACAGAGTGAAACATGATGTCACAAGATAAAAAAATTCGCATAGCTGGGATCATTGAAGAGTCTATTGTGGACGGCCCCGGATTCAGATTTGTTGTATTTACCCAAGGATGCAAAAGGCACTGCAAGGGATGTCACAATGAAGAAACCTGGGATCTGGACGGAGGCAAAATAGTTTCAATAGATGAGATTCTAAACAAGCTGGATGAAAATCCTCTCCTCGATGGCATAACCCTGTCGGGGGGAGAACCTTTCCTGCAGCCTGATGCCTGCTGCGAGCTTGCAAAGGGTGCCAAGGAAAGAGGTCTTGATGTGATGACCTATACCGGTTTTACCTACGAAGAAATATTGGAAGGTGTGGATGAGAGCGAGGCTGTGAACGAAGCGGGAAGAAAGCTTCTTCAGCTTACCGACATCCTGGTGGACGGTTCGTTTGTGATAGAAAAGAAAAGCCTGAACCTGATGTTCAGGGGCAGTTCCAACCAAAGACTTTTGTATTTGAAAGATGGCAGAATAATAAAAGAGTCGAAAGATTGACTATTCTTCGTTATTAACTTCAACCTTTGGCAAAAGCTTTAATACCATTAGAGCCACCAGCAACTGGCCGACTGATTGAATTACAAGCAGCTGCTGCACGCTGGTAAAGCCAAAGTTGCCGAAGGTAATAACGAAGTTTTTTGTTATTGCAACAAAAGTGGTGCCTGCAAGCATTCCCATAAAGGCTGACAGGTTTGATCCAAACTGATGGAAGGATGTATAGTTTGTCCTGTCTTCTTCGGGGAGGTTAACATACACCATGTTGGCAAAGGTAAGGTTGAGTCCAACTCCGATGAAGTGCTGGGACAGCCTTACTATCAGCATAATTGGAATATACGTTGCTTTTGTTGCAAAGGAGTATAAAAATGTGGTGGGAGAAAGCATTATGCCTGCAATGCCAAAGGTTTTTAACCAGCTGTGTTTTGCCAGAACTCTCTTCCAGTATCTAGAGAATACAAGAAGAAATATTGCATAGCCTGCGTTTATCGCATTTATGAATATGTACTCAACTCCTACATCGTTGAGCAGATAGTAATCGAGCAGGGAATATGTAAGGTTCTGAACAAAGGTCCAGGAAAAAGCTATGAGCATGGTATAGATAAATGGTTTGTATGAAAAAGGCAGTGCAAATACATTCTTGAGCTTGATTTTCACTTTCTTTGCATAAGAAAACTCTTTGGGAAGTGAAAGTACAATCACATCCACAATTGCAATTATGTATGCAAAAATGCGTATTGAAAACAATACTGTATTTTCATATGCAGAACCTCTTAATCTGTCTGCCACAAGGCTTGAGACTATCAAAACCACGCCTGTAAATACATACGACAAGGTTTGCATATAGCTTAAGTAGTCAGCTCTTACCTTGTTGGGTATGAAGTTTACATGCCAGGCCGCATATCCTGTAACCGTCAGGGCATTTATTACATTTGAGACAAATACGATAACTGCAAAAGATACAACTTTTGCATTCTGATCCTTCACAACCAGTGGCAGAAGGGTAACACCTAGAATATATAAAGTGTAGTACAACAGGCGTCCCAAAGTGAGGATACCTTTTCTTCTATCGAATCTTTCCAGTATGAAGGGTGAGAAAATGCTGAAAGTATTTGCCAGGAAGGGAATAAATGAGATGATTCCCACCTTTACTATGTCAATGTCGTTTGAAATAAGGAAAGCAGTATGAAAAATACCCGACGTCAGGAAGGTGTTGATGGTGACAATAATGCTGGAAACAAGCATTGATGTCCTTCCTTTTGCCAGGTCATCTTTTAGGTTGAATACTCTGAAAAAATTACTGTTTCTTATACGTTTGATGTTCAATCAAATACATCCTTATGCAATATTTTGAGCATATTTTATCATCAAAGAAAAAGGAAAGCAATATTGGTATTCTTGGGAACCATATAAGACGATTTCTAATTCCTCAATATTCGGTTGACTAATAATGTATTAAAGTATATAATGTATTTAGTTGAAGAACGAGGGAGTATTATGAAAAAGATTTGTATAATCCTATTTGCACTTGTTTCGTTATATCTATCCGGGTGTGGCAGAGAGCTTAAACTTACAGGAAAAGAAGTAGTGAAAGCTGAAAGTGTCATATTAAAAGAACTGGAACAGAACAAGGAAAGCAGCCGGTATTATTTATGCTTTGGAAATGACGAGCAATATATTGAGATATTCCGGCTTGATAATCTTGTTCTATATAAAGATATCACTGAAAAGGAAAAGTTCTTTTACTACGATGGTACCATGTATAAATATGATGAAAGAGGCAACCGGGTGTAATCCTTGCCTTTTGATATTGAAGATCTCAAACTGCATGAGATTTACATATCGATGATTGACAGAATAAAGAAGGTGGTGGATTCAGAAGGGAAAAAGGAGGTCCGATCAACTTTTCCTTCACCTGATGAAATCGTACTGACAATAGACATTGAAGAAAGTTTCGAGGTAGAACTTGGGGACAAGGAAATTTTGGTGCCTGTAGACGCTGTTTCCTGCTATCTTGATGGTGGAAGGACACTTGAGAGGGTGGAAACCCAAAAACTAACCTTGAGGGATGATGTTGACCTTGATTTTGCAAAGGATATTACATGGTATCTTCCTTCAAGCATTAGAAAGGATGTATTGTGGGACCTTGGGCTTCTGGAGCAAAATGAAGAAATTGATTTTCGCATACTGCTTGGTCTTGCCGCTTTTGGCTTTTTTAGCCTGCATGCAGGAAGCTTTTTTGTGTTAAGGAAATGCATCCCTGGTTTCAAGTACAGACATCTCGTCCTTTTCCATCTTGCGCATCTCTTTTATGTCTGTCTGTTTCTTGCCAGTTTTCCTTCAATAATAACTGGCATGACCTTGTCTTATGACATGGCGGGGTTGATATCAAAATTAAGTATTTTGGGCATATTGCTGATTAATCTTTTCTTTACGCTCGCATTTTGTAGGACTGTGGAGAGCAAAAAACTGCCAAAATTCTTGATTGCCTCAAGTCTGTTCTTGATTGTGTATTATTTGGTGGTTGTGATAATAATGAATTTGTAAATAAAAATTTTGTTAGATAATCCTAATTTTTCAGAAATCTATGGTCTAATAGATTATAGCATGAAAAAGGAGGAGAACGACATGAAAGTATTATATACTGCAGTTGTTACGAATACAGGTGGCAGAAGCGGAAAGGCCTATTCTACGGACGGCAAATTCGAAGTAAATGTTGCCATGCCGGTTGAGATGGGTGGCAAGGATCCTGATGCGACAAATCCGGAACAGCTATTTGCAGCAGGCTACAGTTCCTGCTTCAACGGAGCTTTGGAACTGGTTCTTAGAAAGAACAGGGTAAGGTTTGAGTCAACACAGGTGACTGCATCCGTTTCACTTTTGGAAGATCCTGAGGATAACGGCTTCAAGATTGGCGTGCACATGCAGGCCAGCGTCAAAGGTATCAGCAAAGAGGAAGCTGAGAAATATGTAAAACTAGCTCATGAGGTTTGCCCGTACTCAAAGGCAACAAGGGGCAATGTTGAAGTGACGCTTGAAGTTGTTTAGTCATAGATATATTGATATGGAAGAGCTTTAATATAAAAGAAGGGGATCGCCTCCCTTCTTTTTTTATTTCCCAAAAGCGCCAGGATGTGTTAAAATATATTGGTGTTACATGATTTGGATTTAACACTGGATTTTTAGTTAAATAAAGTGTATAATTTTTAACTGGCATGGTTTTTGGACTAAATGCCTGTTGAATTAGTTTAAGGAGGTGTGTTTGGTGTACGCTATAGGGAACGACCATACCGGGGTTGATTTGAAAGAGATTTTAAAAAAGCACCTGGAGGAAAAGGGTGTTGAGGTAAAAGATTTTGGAACACAATCAAGAAGCGCCAGCGACTATCCCTTGATTGCGGAGGAGTTGGCAAAGAGTGTTGCCTCTGGTGAGTGCGAAGCGGGAATTCTGATTTGCGGAACCGGAGTTGGAGTATCCATTGCAGCAAACAAAGTAAAGGGGATAAGGGCTTGCTGCTGTTCAGAGCCTTTCTCTGCAAAACTTTCGAAGATGCATAACAATTCAAATATTCTCTGCCTTGGAGCAAGAGTTGTTGGGTCCGAACTCGCAAAAATGATTGTTGACGAGTGGTTTAATGCTGAATATGAGGGAGGACGTCATGCAAGAAGAGTTGGCATGATTTCCGATATAGAAGAGAAATATATGAAATAAATTATTGAATGAAGGAGTGTAGTATATGGACAAGCAAAAAGCGCTGGAACTAAAAAAGATAGCGACCAGAATCAGAAAACATATTATTGAGCAAGTGTTTTCTGCAAAGTCAGGTCATCCAGGTGGTTCATTATCATGTACCGATATATTGACTGTATTGTATTTTGATGAAATGAGGGTCAATCCAAAAGATCCTAAATGGGCGGACAGGGATCGTTTTGTTTTGTCAAAAGGTCACTGTGCACCTGCACTATACGCAACACTGGCATTGAAAGGATTCTTCCCTGAAGAGGATTTGAAGACTTTCCGTAGAATTGACAGTTATCTAGAAGGCCACCCAAGCATGAGCTATGTTCCAGGTGTTGACATGTCAACAGGTTCTCTTGGACAGGGCATTTCAACTGCAGTAGGAATGGCGCTGGCAGGCAAAATTGACAACAAGGATTACAGGGTCTACTCAATACTGGGTGACGGCGAACTTCAGGAAGGACAAGTTTGGGAAGCAGCCATGGCTGCAGCTCATTACAAACTCGACAATTTGACCGCTTTTGTTGATTACAACGGTCTGCAGATAGATGGAAATATTACAGATGTGATGAATCCTGAACCTATAGCTGACAAGTTCAAGGCGTTTGGCTGGAATGTTATTGTAGTAAAAGACGGCCATGACCACGCTGAAATCAAGGCAGCTATAGAAAAGGCAAAGACGGTAAAAGGACAACCTACAATGTGCGTATGCCACTGCATAAAAGGCAAGGGTGTTTCTTTTATGGAGAACAACTACGGCTGGCATGGAACTGCGCCTAATCAGGAGCAGAGAGACAAGGCTATAGCTGAATTGGACGAATACCTGGCAGGATTGGAGGCTTAAGAATATGGCAAAAGTAGCAACTAGAGAAGCATATGGCAAGGCGTTGGCTCAGTACGGTGCGGATGAGAGAATTATTGTTCTTGATGCCGACCTTTCAAAGTCAACCGAAACAGATACATTCAAGCAGGTTTATCCTGAAAGACATTTCAACATGGGAATTGCAGAAGGCAACCTTATGTGCGTTGCAGCAGGTCTTGCAACTACAGGCAAAATAGTTTTTGCCAGCACCTTTGCAATTTTTGCATCCGAAAGAGCATGCGAGCAGATTAGAAACTCCATCTGCTATCCAAAACTGAATGTAAAGGTGGCAGCAACCCATGCAGGTCTTACTGTCGGAGAGGACGGAGCGTCCCATCAGTGTGTAGAAGACTTGGGAGTAATGAGATCACTTCCTAACATGGTGGTTCTCAGCCCATGTGATGAGATAGAAACAAATCGTGCAATCAAGGCTGCGATTGATCACGACGGCCCTGTATACATCAGGCTTGGAAGACTTGCAGTAGAAGCAGTTCATGATCCTGACAATTTTGAGTTTGAAATTGGCAAAGGCATTGAAGTTAGGGAAGGAAACGACGTAACTTTGGTGGCAACAGGACTCATGGTTCAGGAATCCTTGGCGGCGGCAAAGATTCTTGAGGAAAACGGAATCAATGCAAGAGTAATTGACATGCACACCATCAAACCTATAGACAAGGATATTCTTGTCAAAGCTGCAAAGGAAACCGGATTTATTGTAACTGTGGAAGAGCACAATATTGTTGGTGGCCTTGGCAGCGCAGTATGCGAGGCGCTTTCAGAGAATTATCCTTGCAAAGTTCTGAGAATTGGTGTTGAAGACAAGTTTGGCAAGTCTGGTACACCTGCTGCTCTCCTTGAGAAATATGGTCTGAATGCAGAAGCTATCGCAAAGAAGACCATGGAAGCAATGAAAAACAAGTAACAAAGCAAACCGGAGTGATAAAACCTCCGGTTATTTTTTATGGAGGCTCAAATGAAACGTATCTGTTTGTCTTTGGCTGTTTTAATGGCAGTGCTGTGCTTGATTGTCTCAAACAGTGAGGAAGCTGAGAGCAAAAACCTTACCTCAATGTGCGACATTAAGGTATCGGGTGGTCAATCTGTTGATGTAATTATAGATGGAAGCCAGTATGGTTCTGAATGGTATCAAAGCGGAACCGAGTTTGAGATTGAATGCGAAGAAGAAATTGCAGGCATATACATAATTTGGGACAAGAAAACACCAATATGGACGCTTGCGTCAGGCGGCAACACCAACACATATGGAGAAAAAGGATTCTTGCATGAGTTTATTGAAGTTGAAAATGCAAAGAAATTAAAGATTACCCTTTCCGAGAGCGCAAGGATTTGTGAAATATATGTTTTCGGAGAAGGCGTTTTGCCAGGTTGGGTCCAGGTTTGGAATGAGCCCCATGAAAAGGCGGATCTTCTTCTAATGTCCACCCATGCAGATGACGAGCATTTGTTTTTTGCAGGAGTTTTGCCGTATTATGCTGTGGAAAGAGGTCTCAAGGTTCAGGTTGTGTATATGACCAACCATAATGATACGCAGTCAAGACCTCATGAACTTTTGAATGGTCTCTGGGCGGTGGGAATAAGGCACTATCCGGTAATTTCCGATTTTCCGGATCTGGCAGGTTCCCTGGGACAAAAGGGAGAGGATGTGGAAACCATACTGAACAGAGCCCTGACTCTGTACGATGAAGAAGAAGTAACACGGTACCAGGTGGAGAATATCAGAAGATTCAAACCCAAGGTCATTGTTGGGCACGACATAAACGGAGAGTACGGACACGGAGCCCACATGGTAAACGCATATACTCTTATGAAAGCCCTTGAGCTATCCAATGACCCGGAATATCATAAGGAGTCGTATGAGAAGTACGGGCTTTGGGATGTTCCTAAAACATATCTTCATCTGTGGGAGGAGAATAAAATTGTAATGGACTGGGACGTGCCTCTTTCCAAGTTTGGCGGTCTTACAGCATATGAGGTGTCCAAACTTGGATACAATGAACACAAGTCACAGCACTGGACCTGGTTTACCAAATGGTTCATGGGGGTATACAATGGAAAAGAAAGAAACAAAGCCAGCGATATAGCGGAGTATAGTCCGTGTGAGTATGGCTTGTACCGATCCACAGTGGGAGATGATGTACTAAAAAATGACTTTTTTGAAAATGTGGAGCTTCATGCAGAGGATACTCCTGTACCGACAACACCTGAACCTACCATAACGCCAACTCCAGAGGTTACTAATACCAATACTCCTGATAATACGGTTGAACCAACACGTACTCCTGAGGATGGTAAAAATGATGATGCTGGTGAAATGATTCTTTTCGGTGCGGTTATATTGGTGGTTTTGGCATTGCTGGTTATCACCTTTTGGATAAGTTTGAAACGCAAATATAAATAGCAAGGTTAATAGAAAACTTCCCTCATTCAAGTGAGGGAAGTTTTTTGCTGTTAAAAAAACACAACCATATACAATTAAATACAATTTAATTTATTTCTATCATGCAAAGGATCAGGAGTATTTGGAAGTTACCTTGGATAAGAAAGAAAGTAAGTGCAAAGCAGCTGGAAGAGTTTTTTCTTTTTAAGGGATATGGGAAAGACCATGTCCCTTTTTCGTTTGTCCAGTTTGCGTTGGACTTAATAGATGTTACAAATATTTAAAAAATAGAATGCGTAAAAAATGAAAAATGGGTGTGTCAACCGTATTTGAAAATGTCCCCAAAAAAATAAGAAAAAACAGCATAAGAACCATATTTAATTTGAGCATATGTACTTCAAAAGGTCGGTAGAGGCCAAGTCAAGAGTCACTTTG
>JAAYLF010000136.1 GCA_012522035.1 Clostridiaceae bacterium | reverse complement strand
TCTTTTTTAGTCCCAAAAATGATAAAATTCCATATGAAATACTTCGACATCTGTATTTCATATGGAAAAAAACACGAATAGGTTGAAATTAACCTTACAAAGTGGATTTTACTTTTTCATTTGACCCTTTTAAAATATATAAAAACAGGAGTCGTACTACTGTACCGACTCCTGTTCCTGTATAAATGTTTGATGTGGAACATCGCCACTCGTATTATTCCCTAAATTACCTAATTAATTACAAAAAATATTTAATAAATGATAGATTGCATATGTTTATTTGTTTATGCTTATAAAAAATGAGCATGAATAGTAAGATGCAAAGGAGTGTAAGAAGTATGGCTCATGTATTTAAAACAACTGCATATACGAATCTTGAGGATTTTGTTTATGGCAAGGCGTTGAAACCTGTTGTATTGAAAAACGGCATGGTTATTGGCGGTGGAGTTCTGTATCCTGAAATAAACTTCACATTGCCGCCAATGCTTATTACCAAGGAAACAATGTCTGATGTAATGAGGAATTATAGAGATATAACGACAGGCATTTGTGAAAGGGCAAAGGAGCTGGAGGTGCCCGGTTTCGTTGCTGAAATTGAAACACTTCCTCCAATGACGGAGAATCCGCAATGGGGTATTGAAGTATGCAAGACCGTGGTAGATATAATTAAGGAATATGAAGCAAAATACAAGATTAAGGGTGCGGTAAGAATTACTCCGAACGATATTCGTGAGGGTAAGGAACTTGAGCACATGTGGCGTGGAAGACACTGGGACAGCATATTGGAAACTTTTGAAGGATGTGCAATGACAGGAGCGGACCTTATGGCCATTGAATCTGTAGGTGGAAAGGAAACCCATGATGAGGCTGTTATGTATTGCGATATTTCAAAGTCCATATTTGCACTGAGTGTACTTGGTGCCAAGGATATGGAGAAATTATGGACTGAAATTGTGAGAATAGGTGAGAAGACTGGAGCAGTTGCTTCTGGTGATACTGCTTGTGGTTTTGCCAACACAGCAATGGTCTTGGCTGATAAAAACTATATTCCTAAAGTATTTGCAGCAGCGGTAAGGGTTGTTTCTGCTGTAAGAAGTCTTGTTGCATTTGAAGTAGGAGCAAAAGGCCCTCACAAGGACTGCGGATATGAAGGAGTATATGTAAAAGCAATTACCGGAACCCCAATTTCCATGGAAGGAAAAACTGCAGCTTGTGCTCATTTGTCCCATGTAGGAAACATAGCCGTTTGTGTTGCCGATTTATGGAGCAATGAGTCAATACAGAACATAAAGCTGCTTGCAGGCATGGCGCCGGTGGTTTCCTTTGAACAGCTGGCATACGACTGCAGATTGATGAACAGGGCAATGGAGACAGGCGACAGCCTTTTGCTAAGAGACCTGCATGCTGACAGCGACAGTTATTATGATCCACAAGCATATGTGTTGAGACCTGATGTGGTTTTAGAAATATCGAAAGAACTCGTTAAAGCTGAAACCCATTATGAGAGAGGCAAGAGGGCAGCACTGCTTGCTTTTGAGCATATTCGTTCAGCTCATGAAAATGGCAAGTTAAGACTTGATGAAAGGGAATTGTCCTGGCTTGATAATCTGTCCGAAACTGTTGAAAACCTTCCTGAGGATTTGGAGGAGTTTATTGATAGTGTAATGGATGATTGTGAGAATCTGGACCCCGAAAAATATGATATGTAAGGAGCATGAGGAAATGAAGATATTGGAAGATATTTCATTGGCAATACAAAAAGGCAAGGCTAGAGATGTAAAACAGCTTGTGATGGAAGCCCTTGAAATGGGCATTACAGCACAAGAGATACTGGACAAAGGCTTGTTGGATGGCATGGGAAAGCTGGGTGTACGCTTCAAAAACAATGAAGTGTATGTGCCTGAAGTACTTATTGCAGCAAGGGCATTGAATAATGGTACAGAAATACTAAGAGAAAGATTGGTTGAAGAAGGTGTAAAACCTATTGGCAAGGTTGTTATCGCTACTGTCAAGGGTGACTTGCACGATATTGGGAAAAACCTTGTAAAGATGATGTTGGAGGGTGCAGGATTTGAAGTTGTTGACCTGGGAACAGATGTAAGTGAAGATGAGATAATAAAAGCTGTACAGCAAGAAAACCCCCAAATCCTTGCTTTGTCAGCGCTTCTTACGACGACTATGACAAATCAGAAAGTCGTCATTGATGCACTAAAGGAAGCCAACCTGCGTGAGAAGGTGAAGGTCATGGTTGGCGGAGCTCCTGTAACCCAGGCCTTTGCGGACGAGATAGGAGCAGATGGCTATGCTGAAGATGCTGCAACTGCGGCAGAAGTAGCAAGATCGTTGATATAAAAGCGGCAAATAGCCCAATGTCATTAACTTAAGAAACTCGTTTTAAAGAACCCTAACTTATTCGGTTAGGGTCTTTTTATTACATTTTCAATTTTACATTTTAAAACAAATATGATAAAATAATAC
>JAAYLF010000135.1 GCA_012522035.1 Clostridiaceae bacterium | reverse complement strand
GTATATACCCTTAGAATAATACACCTATGCGGGGAAACACTAAAGCATCAACAGAACCCAAGGAAAAGAGGCATAGGAAACGGATATATTGGCAATCCCTTATCTATGCCTCTTGGCATCACCTGTTCGTCTCTTATCTTTTTAATTTTACCTGAGAATAATACTGGTAATTTGTTACGTTTTTTGTTATATCTGCTTTACAATTTTTCTCCGTTAAATTTCACCCTGCGAAATCTGGCACATAATGAAAGAATTATACATCCAATGCCGGCCAGCATTTCAAGTAATGCGAGAACAATGCTGTATTGCTCTTTGCCCAACAATATTGCCAGAAAGTGGCCGACAAACAATATCATTATTTCTATTCCGACTGTCAGCAGGAAATATGACCACATTTGCCTGTTGGCAGTACCTTTTTTATAATAATGGGCGCTCAGATATATAAAAACCAACCATGCCATACCGAACAAAACAAAACTGAATTTATCTATGGCACTCCAGCTCCATGGGTCAATAGAGCCAACGGTCAATAACAATAATATGGTCTCTCTTAACATGAGCCAATCCAGCAAACCCAGCGTTCCGGTAATAACAACCGCTATGAATATCAAAATATACTGCCAAGGCTTTACTCCGTTCTTTTCTTCAAATTTTTGTTTCATATTTATCCACCCATTCCTTACGAACATTTTTAAGCCTTTCCACCAACAACTGTCGTGTTTCATCACCATCCACCAGGGTTGTCTTCTCGGCATATTCTATTAGTTTATCTAATTTTTGTAAGTAGACTTTATGAACTTTTTGGGCAAACTCAGGCAGCCTTTCTTCATTGCCCGTTTTTTTCTTTAATCCGGCAGCTTTCCTTTCATAGCGTTTTGTCCAAGGCTCAGGCACTTTGCCCGTATTGACGATATACTCTATATCCTGATGTTTTTTGCCAATAATCATATAGGCTGCCTTATTTATCTGCCATATGCTTATCAGCATAATCAACGCTAAAGCTGCAGCAGTTATCAGAATCAAACCAATAAACTGCATTACATGTCAACTCCCTGAAGCGTAAATTGTTCGGCAAGATGGCATGCCACATAATGATCCTCTTCAACCTCTCTCCATGCGGGCGGTTCTTTTGAACATATATCCTGTGCAAACCTGCATCGGGGATGGAAGTAACATCCTGCCGGCGGATTGGCCGGATTGGCCACTTCTCCCGATAAAATAATCCTCTTTATCTTTGAACGCGGATCCGGTTTGGGAATAGCCGATAACAGGGCTTCAGTATAAGGGTGTTTTGGCTTCTTGTAAAGTTGATCCGTTTTGGCTGCTTCAACAATTTTTCCAACATACATAACGGCAACACGATGGGAAACATGGCGGATAACGCTGAGATCATGGGAGATAAACAAATAGCTTACATTTAGCTTTCCCTGAAGTTCCAGCAACAGGTTCAATATCTGGGCTCTTACGGAGACATCCAAAGCCGAAACAGCTTCATCACACACAATAAACCGTGGATTGGTTGCCAATGCCCTGGCTATACCTATTCTCTGCCTCTGGCCACCACTGAAGGCATGTGGATAACGCTTCAGATACGAACTGTCCAATCCGACCAACTCCATAAGCTCCTTGTCCCGAACAACCCAATCTTCACCCTTTGCAAGATCATTTACTATCAGAGGTTCACCTATGATATCCAATATGGTCATCCTGGGGTTCAGGGATGAATAGGGATCCTGAAATATCATCTGCATATTTTTTCTGAGCGGCCTGATTTGTTTTTCCTCAAGCATGGCAACGTCTACAGACAGTTCGTCATCCAGTTTAAATACGACGGATCCGGAAGTGGGTTCAATAGCCCTCAGAATACACCTGCCAAGCGTTGTCTTCCCGCAACCGGATTCGCCCACCAACCCCAGGGTTTCACCCTCATGTACCTTAAGGTTTACGTCGTCTACAGCCTTAACATATCCGGTGGTTTTTTTCCAAAATCCCGTTTTTATGGGAAAATATTTTTTTAGCGACTTTACTTCCACTACCACACTACCATTC
>JAAYLF010000002.1 GCA_012522035.1 Clostridiaceae bacterium | reverse complement strand
TAAATAGAGCAGTTTCAAAGCTGGGAAGAAATTGCGTTTTTGTTGCCAGTGGTGATTTGTCACATAAACTTGTGGCATCCGGTCCATATGGCTATGACGAGGAAGGTCCCAAATTTGACAAGGACATCACTGATGCGATGAGGAAAGCTGATTTTCTTAAGCTCCTTACCATAAACGAAGAAAGATGTGAAAGAGCTGCCCAGTGCGGTCTGCAGTCCTTTAACATCCTGGCAGGTTGCTTCGATAAAAGGAACGTAAAGCCTGCTTTTATGTCGTACGAAGGACCTTTTGGTGTTGGTTATGCAGTCTGTGCTTACGAGGCTGCAGGCAGTGATGATGTGCGTGATTTTGCCAAAAGAGCACTGGATGAGATGGAAGAGAAAATGAAAAAAGCAAGGGGCAAAGAGGACGCATATATATCTTTAGCTAGAAAATCAATAGAGCTTTACACAAGAACCAAAAAGGTTTTGGAAATACCTGATGATTTGAGTAAAGAACTTCTTGAAAGAAGAGCAGGGACTTTTGTCACCCTTAAAATCAATGGGAAGCTGAGAGGATGTATTGGTACTATTGAACCTGTGTGTAGAAATATCGCTGAGGAGATTATTAGGAATGCGATAAGTGCATGTTCTAAAGATCCAAGGTTTGACCCTGTTACTGAAGAGGAGCTCCCATATATAACTTACAGTGTTGATGTTCTTGGAAAAGCGGAGAAGGTTCAATCCAAACTTGAACTGGACCCTAATAAGTATGGCGTTATAGTTACAAAGGGATACAGAAGGGGACTGTTGCTTCCAAATCTCGACGGAGTTGACACTGTGGAGGAGCAGCTTGAAATTGCGCTTGGAAAAGCAGGTATTGGTTCCCATGAGGACTACACAATAGAAAGGTTTGAGGTTGTAAGGTATGAAGCTTGCGATTTGTAACATATGTCCTAGAAAATGCACCATCAAGGAGGGTGGTGTTGGGTTTTGCAATGCAAGAGACAATGTGGATGGTGTTGTGACCTGCATCAACTATCGATGTGTCACATCCCTTGCTTTAGACCCATTAGAGAAATAGCCTTTACGTCACTTTCATCCAGGTACAAAGATATTGTCAGTTGGCAGTTTTGGTTGCAACCTAAGATGCAGTCACTGTCAGAACCATGCAATATCCATGAGTGACAAGGAACTTGCCAGGTATGAATACATAGAGCCTGACAGACTCGTATCTTATGCGATAGATACAATTGTCAGGGGCAATATCGGTATTGCATATACTTACAACGAACCTTTGGTGGGTTATGAGTATGTCAGGGACTGTGCAAAACTTGTCAAGGAAAGAGGTCTTTACAACTGCGTAGTTACAAATGGATATATTAATGAAGAACCTTTGCTTGATATCGTTGAATACATTGATGCCTTCAACATTGACCTGAAGGCTTTTTCCAATGAGTTCTACAGGAAGGTAAAAGGAGATTTGGAAACTGTCAAGAACACCATAAAGATTGCGGCCAAATACTCTCATGTGGAAGTTACGACTTTGATAATACCGGGGGAGAATGACAGTGAGGAGGAAATTGAAGAGCTTGCTTTTTGGTTGAGCGGGATTGATAAAAACATACCTCTTCATGTATCAAGGTTCTTTCCCAGGTATCAGTCTCTTGACAAGAATCCTACTCCTGTTGAAGATGTGTACAAGCTAGCAAAACTGGCAAGGAAGCATTTGAATTTCGTTTATGAGGGGAATTGTTGAGATTGGAAGTGGAGAGATTGAGATATCTGAGTCTTTTGTTGATACCGCTGTGTTTTCTTTTGTTTTTTTGTGATATGGGAGATACGGGAATTTTTGAGAGGAGCAAGGTCAAAGTTATGGAGTTTAGAAATTATGTGACTTATATGGATGGTGTATACACGATTAAAGACAATTTTGAGATTTTGCTGGACAGGGATATGGAGTTTAACAAGTTCAGTATTTATTACGATTCCACCGGGTACATAAAAGGAAAAGTAACGTATATGTTGAACAAGGAATACGAAGAAGAATTTTTTCTTGAACCTGGCAAGGATATGGCTTTCTCATCCTTGATTGATGGATTCTTTGCAGGAAAAAGGGCAAAGAGTATTAAAAAGATAACCTTGTCGGTTTTAAAGGACGAATCCTGCGAGTTTA
>JAAYLF010000134.1 GCA_012522035.1 Clostridiaceae bacterium | reverse complement strand
TAATTGGATTGTATGAGTTTTATCACGTTTTCGAGCTTAAGGGACACAAACCGATAAAATGGATTGGTCTTTTTTACATTCCGCTGATACCCTTCATATTCATAAACAACATATCCGAACCCCTTACGATAACTGTTGCAGGAACAAAGGACATAAATCTGTTTACTTTCATCCAGTATGTAGTTATGGCCTTGCTGTTGGTGATTATCGTAGTAAGACACAAAGAACACAATATAATAGATGCTGCCATAACCGTTATGGGAGGATACTATGTGGTGTTTTTATCAAGCTTTTTCCTTTTGCTTAGATACAAGGAGTCGGGAGTCTTTTTGTTCTTTATTGCGCTGGTGGGGACCGTATCTTCCGACACTGCCGCCCAGGTTTTTGGTGTGAAGTGGGGAAAGAAGAAGCTGATTCCTGAAGTAAGTCCCAAGAAAACCGTTTTTGGCAGCATTGGTGCCTTTGCAGGCCCACTTATTTTTGTAGTATTGTACGGCTACATAATAAACAGACTGGGATATGTCAATATTAAACTGTACCATTTTGTAATTTTGGCCATACTCTTGGGCGCAGGAGCTCAGATAGGAGATTTGGCGGCATCAGCTATGAAGAGATACGCGAATGTCAAGGATTTTGGAAAACTAATACCCGGACATGGTGGCGTACTTGACAGAATTGACAGTCTTTTGTTTTGCGTGCCAATGGTGTACTACTATTTGAGATTTATTAGCATATAAGAAGGAGAACATATGGTTAAAACCGTTTCTATCATAGGATCGACGGGTTCCATCGGGACCCAGACCCTTGAGGTGATAAGGGAACTGAATGAAAAGGGTGCGGACATTCGTGTAATTGCGCTCAGTGCTGGAAACAATGTGGACTTATTGTTGGAACAGGCAAGAGAGTTTAATGTAAAGTACCTGTCAATAGCTAGGGAAACAGATGCGGAAATTATTAGAGAGAACCTGAAAGATGTAAATCCCGAGGTATATTTCGGTGATGAAGGTTTAAATAGAATAGCAAAAATCAAGACGGATCTTCTCTTTACTGCAATAGTGGGAATGCGCGGACTTCTTCCTACAATAAATGCAATAAATGCGGGAAACAATATAGCTCTTGCCAACAAGGAAACCCTTGTCAGCGCAGGCAGTATAGTGATGAATCTGGCAAAAGGGAAAGGTATAAAAATATTTCCTGTTGACAGCGAGCATAACGCAATACTGCAGTGTCTTGATGCAGGACAGAAGAAGGATATAAAGAAACTCATACTTACTGCATCAGGAGGACCATTCAGAACATTTAAAAAAGAGGAAATGTACAAAGTATCCGTGGAAGAGGCGCTTAATCATCCCACATGGAATATGGGAGGAAAGATTACTGTCGATTCCGCCACTCTTATGAACAAGGGGCTTGAGGTAATTGAGGCAATACATCTTTTTGACATGGATGCAAAGGACATAGAGGTTGTGGTGCATCCCCAGAGCATTATTCACTCCATGGTATGTTACAAGGATAACAGTGTCATTGCACAATTAAGCACGCCCAGCATGAAATTGCCTATCCAGTATGCCTTGACATATCCGGACAGGATTGAGTCCCGTGTACCCCAGGTATCCTTTGCAGAGCTCGGAACCCTGACCTTTGAAGAGCCGGATATGGACAGATTCCCTTGCCTTAAGTATGCATATGAAGCTGCAAGGATAGGAGGCACCATGCCTTGTGTCATGAATGCAGCAAATGAAGTATGTGTAGAAAGCTTTCTGAGAGGTGAAATTCCATTCATGATGATTTCCGAGATTGTCGGCAAGGTTATGGAAGGACATAAAAGTTTGCCAAGTCCTGATTTGGAGGATATACTAAGGTGTGACCTGGAAGCCAGAAGAACAGCAGGAGGAATTATAAATGGGTATGTTAGGTAGTGTGTTGATAATGCTCTTTATGCTCAGCATACTCGTAGTCGTACACGAGTTTGGGCATTTTTTCGCGGCCAGACTTTTTAAGGTCAAGGTCGAAGAGTTTTCCATATTCATGGGTCCGAAGATTTTTTCAAGAGTGAGCAAGAAAACCGGAACCAGATGGTCAATAAGGGCCTTCCCAATAGGCGGATTTTGCCTTATGGAGGGAGAAGAAGAGACGGTACAAGGTTCCACTTCTTTTGACTCAAAACCCTGGTATGCCAGGGCGGTGATCCTGCTTGCCGGTGCTCTTATGAACCTGTTTTTGGCCATCCTCATTATTGCAATTATGTTTGCCTTTTTTGGATATGAGACCAACAAGATTGCAGAGGTGCTTGTGGCTGAGGAAGGAACCTACCCTGCTCAAGAACTTGGTTTTGAGGTAGGCGACCGAATCATATCCTATGACGGAAAGAGGGTTCATACTCCAAACGACTACCGTATTTTTGAAATGGTTGACAAGGATATGACCAGTGTGATTGAAATAAAGAAGGCGGATGGCACGATCAAGAAACACGTCATAGAAAGAGAAATGCTTGAAAATGGTGCCAAAAGCTATATAGGTTTCCGTTTTGGTGACGAAAGAGGCAATTTCTTTAGCATAATTTGGAACACCTTGCTATATATATTCTCTTTGATCAAGTCTGTTTTCTACGCTATCTTCTGGCTCATAACCGGCCAGCTTGGACTTGATGCCGTGGCAAGCCCGATTGGCATGACGGGAATTGTCAACGAGGTGGTTCAGCAGGATGCTTCCTGGCTGCCTAAATTTTTGGCACTTGTAAACATGACTGCATTAATAAGTGCAAACCTTGCAGTTTTCAATCTTCTCATAGTGCCAGGTCTTGATGGTGGAAAGCTTTTGTTCATACTTATTGAACTATTAAGAGGAGGAAAGAAAGTTTCTCCGGAGACGGAAGCGAAATTCTCCTACGTTGGCCTCGGACTGCTTCTGCTGCTTGCATTGGTTGTAGCAGGAAACGACATACTAAGACTGTTAAGATAAGAAGGATTGGGGATTCAATTGTATTTACGGAATGAAACCCGCGTTGTACGCGCAGGCAACGTATATATAGGTGGCGGTAACAGAATCAGTGTGCAATCCATGACCAATACCGATACAAGGGACGTAAAGAGCACCGTAAGACAGATAAGGATACTCGAGGAAGCAGGCTGCGACATAGTAAGGGTCGCAGTGCCCGACATGGAAGCTGCAATTGCTGTAAAAGAGATAAAAAAACAGATCAATATTCCCCTTGTCAGTGATATACATTTTGACTACAGACTTGCCTTGGAGTGTATTAGGAACGGAGTAGACAAGGTAAGAATCAACCCTGGCAATATTGGAGGCAGAGACCGGGTTGAACAGGTGGTAAAGGCGGCAAAAGAAAGAAACCTTCCCATAAGGATTGGCATTAATTCAGGCTCTCTGGACAAAAGGATAAAGGAAAAATATGGCCTTTCAAAGGAAGCTTTGGTGGAAAGCGCCATGGAACACGTAAAGATTTTGGAGAGCCTTGATTTTTACGATATTGTGATATCACTAAAATCTACAAACCTAAAATTGTGCATTGATTCATACATGCTGATGGCAAACATGAGGAACTATCCCCTCCATGTGGGTGTCACCGAGGCAGGAACGTTTCTGTCTGGAACCATCAAGTCGTCAGCTGGCATCGGTGCAATTCTTATGCAGGGAATCGGCGATACCATAAGAGTTTCTCTGACTGGGGATCCTGTCAGGGAAATTGAAGTGGGAAAAAGCCTGCTTGCTGCATTGGAACTGGGAGGAAGAAATTTTACTTTCATTTCCTGTCCTACATGCGGAAGGACAGAACTGGATTTGACAGGTATTGCAGAAAAGGTCGAAAAGGCGCTTTATGAAATGGACAGAAAGGGGGAGATAAAAAAGCATATTACCGTTGCGGTGATGGGTTGTGCTGTGAACGGACCAGGAGAAGCCTCGCATGCTGACATAGGTATTGCAGGAGGCAGAAACGAGGCACTATTGTTTTCTAACGGAAAGATTGTAGGTAAATTGCAAGGCGATTCAATAGCAGAACAATTCATACAAAAGATTAGGGAGTTAGGATAAGTCATGGACGGAAATATCGTTATTCAAAGTGTTAATGCCATACGCGGCAGCAGGAAATTCATAGTCAAGGCTGTTGCCGATACTTTTGTACCATATCACAAAATTAAGGAAATAAAGAAGAAGATTTGCAAGAAGATAGGATACGACCAAGTCATACTTCAGCTTTCATGCAAGGAATGCATGGAATCCGTTATTAATGGAAAAGACTTTTGGGAAAACATGCTTACATTTTTCAAAGAAGAGAACAATTCTGTTTGGGCGCTTTTGGAAGGAAGCAAATGTGAGCTAAAAAACAGAAAACTTGTTGTTGATTTGGACAAAAAGGTTGCTGGCATACTTAAGGAAAAACAAGTAGACAAGTTCATTGCAGAGCAGATCAAAATGATGTGGGATGAGCATGTTGAGATAGATTTTTCAGATTGCGATGTGGAGATTGAAGGAGTAAACACTGAAGTGGTCAAGGTGGATTTTTCATCCCAGGACCATGACAGGGCCATCCAGGAAAGCATCAAGCGCAATGAGGAAAAGCTGCGCCAGCAAAAGTACAATAATGGCTCAAATGGATCTTCCAATGGCTCAAATGGAAGCTTTGTACGCAGGAGCGGTGGCGGTTCAAGAAGAGGAAACAAGCTTAATTTTCAGGAAGATGGAAGCTTGCCAAAGGATTCCCAGGGAAATGAAATAATTTACGGTAGAGAAATAGACATGCCAATCACGCCGATGAAAGATGTCGATGTTTATACTGGACAGGTAGCAGTAAGGGGCAGACTGGTTGGTGTTGAAATAAAGGAAATTGCAAACGAAAAAGCAGTATGCTCTTTCCATATAGCTGACAATACAAGTGCGGTAACTGTAAAGTTCTTTTTTGAGCAAAAGGATCTTAAGGCAGTTAACGCTGCCATAAAAAAGAATATGCATTTTACCGTTATGGGCAAGACGGAGTTTGATCCTTTTACGCATGAACTGGCAATCAGTGCATGGAGTATTGTCAGGTTCAAGCCTGCTGAGAAGGAAGACAATGCGCCTGTCAAGAGGGTGGAGCTGCACCTGCATACAAACATGAGCCAGCAGGATGCGGTTACAAGGCCTGAACAGTTGATTCCCAGGGCATTGAAATGGGGGCACAAGGCAATTGCAATCACCGACCACGGTGTTGTGCAGGCATATCCCGAAGTATACAAGGCGGCAAAGAACAAGGACATTAAGATAATATATGGTGTTGAGTGCTATCTGACAAACCAGATGGAGGAAATGCCCTTGTTCAAGGCAAAACAGTTCAAGTCATACCACTGCATTCTTTTGGTTAAGAATCAGGTGGGACTTAAAAACTTGTATAAATTAATATCGAAATCCCATATAGACCATTTCTACAAGAGGCCTAGAATACCCAAGTACATACTGGATTCTTACAGGGAAGGAATTCTTGTGGGAAGTGCCTGCTGTGAGGGTGAACTTTTTACTGCGTTCCTGGAAAACGCAAGTTACGAGGAAATTGAGAGAATCGCTTCATACTACGATTACTTTGAAATCCAGCCGGTTGGGAACAACATGTTCCTTATTCGCGAAGGTGTTTTAAAAAGTGTGAAGGATATTGAAAGAATAAACACGGAGATAGTAAAACTGGGCGACAAGCTTGGCAAGATGACTGTTGCTACGGGAGATGTGCATTTTCTCGATGAGGAAGATTCCATATACAGGGCAGTCATGATGGGTGCTCAAGGATACTCAGATGCCGACCTCCAGCCTCCATTGTATTTCAGGACAACGGAGGAGATGCTGAAGGAGTTTACATATCTTGGCGACAGGGCGTATGAAGTGGTTGTTGAGAACACAAGCAAAATTGCCGACATGATAGAAGAAGTAAAGCCAGTACCAAATGGTTTCTATCCGCCTGTAATTCCAGGCTCTGATGAGGAGCTTAGGGAAAAAGCCTATACAAGGGCAAAGGAGCTTTATGGAGATCCCCTTCCCGAGCTGGTCAGGACAAGACTGGAGAGGGAACTTAACTCCATTATTCAAAACGGCTATTCCATAATGTACACAACCGCCCAGAGGCTTGTTGCCGAGTCTGCAAGGAACGGATACACTGTAGGATCAAGAGGATCCGTAGGTTCATCCTTTGCTGCGTATGTGGCAGGTATAACTGAAGTTAATTCACTGCCAGCCCATTATTTATGTCCGGAATGTCACTACAGTGAGTTCCATGAAAACGAAGGTCTGGACTGCGGCTATGATCTTCCTGAAAAGGATTGTCCTAACTGCAAAACCCCTCTGAAAAGGCAGGGTTTTGATATTCCCTTTGAGACTTTCCTTGGATTTGACGGAGACAAGGTGCCGGATATTGACCTGAACTTTTCCTCCTATGACCAGGCCAACGCTCACAAGTATACGGAAGTGCTTTTTGGAGCTGACTACGTTTTCCGAGCGGGTACCATTTCAGGTATTGCAGAGAAGACTGCAAGGGGATACGTTCTTAAATACATGGAAGACAGAGGCAAGAAACCAACGCAGGCAGTTCTGACTTGGCTGGCAAGCGGTTTTGAAGGTGTGAAAAGAACGACAGGCCAGCATCCAGGGGGCATCATGGTTATACCAAAGGATATGGAGATATATGATTTTACTCCTATCCAGAGACCTGCGGACAAAGTGGATAGTGATATCATAACCACCCACTTTGACTACCATTTTCTGCACGACAATATTCTAAAGCTTGACATACTCGGTCATGATGGTCCTACAATGATACGACTTCTTGAGGACTTTACAGGTGTCAGCTGCATGGATGTGGACATAGCTGATGAAAAGGTTTTATCCTTGTTCAACTCAACGGATGCACTCAACCTGGACAAGGACAAGTTGAAGATAGACTTGAAGGTTGGTACTTTTGGTATTCCTGAGTTTGGTACGAACTTTGTTCAGAACATGCTCATAGATACAAGACCAACCAGCATATCCGAACTTGTCAGGATTTCAGGATTGTCCCACGGTACGGACGTATGGGTAGGCAACGCAAAAGATCTGATTACCAGTGGTGTGTGTACATTGTCGGAAGCCATATGCTGCCGCGACGATATTATGCTGTTTCTGATAAACAAGGGCCTGGACAAAAAGCTGGCCTTTACTATCATGGAGGCAGTACGTAAAGGAAAGGGTCTTACTCATGAACAGGAACAGGCTATGAGGGAAAAGAATGTTCCAGACTGGTACATACAATCCTGCAAGAAGATCAAGTACATGTTCCCAAAAGCTCATGCGGTGGCGTACGTTATTCTTTCGCTCAGGGTTGCCTGGTTCAAGGTGTATTACCCGGTAGCATATTATTCCGCCACATTTACCTTGAAAGTGGATGATTTTGATGCGACAAATATGTGTCACGGCGCTGACAAGGCATACAGCATTTATACAACATTGAAGAATGCTGAGAACGGAAATCTGAGTCAGAAGGAAGAAGATCAGAAGACGGTCTATGAATTGGTTTTGGAAATGTATGCAAGGGGCATAGAGTTTCTACCAATTGATTTGTATAAATCCGATGCCACAAGGTTCCTTCCTGAAGGAAACGCCATAAGACCTCCTTTGTGTTCTCTTTCAGGACTTGGTCAGGCAGCGGGTGAAAGCATTGTCAGTGCAAGGGAAGAAGGCGAATTCTTGTCAGTGGAGGATTTGAAAATAAGGACGGGTGTAAACAAGAATGTAATAGAGGTTCTCAGACAGGAAGGTTGTCTTGACAATCTGCCTGAAACGAATCAGCTTTCACTGTTTGATTTTTCATGTATGTAGTGATATAATGAGGTAATATAAATAAAAACAAGCAACCAAATTTAGTTAAGGAAGGATATGCATGCAGAAAACGGATATTGTGGAGATATATAAAGATAGTAAGGCGTTTGAAAACAAGGAGATTACTGTTTGCGGATGGATAAGGACACTTAGGGATTCCAAGACTCTTGGATTCATAGAGATTAATGATGGCAGCTGTTTTAAGGGTTTGCAGGTTGTTTTTGAAGAGGGCAAAGTCGAAAACTTTACCGAAATCACCAAGCTCAATGTTGGTTCCGCAATAGTAGTAAAGGGTGTACTGATTTTGACACCTCAGGCAAAACAGCCCTTTGAAATTCATGCCAGTGATATTTTTGTGGAAGGGCATTCTACACCTGACTATCCACTGCAGAAAAAAAGACATACGCTGGAGTATTTGCGCACCATCGCCCATTTGAGGTCAAGGACCAATACCTTTAATGCAGTGTTCAGGGTGCGTTCCATGGCCGCATTTGCCATACATGAATTCTTTAACAAGAGAGGATTTATTTACGCTCATACGCCCATCATCTCAACCAGTGATTGCGAAGGAGCTGGCGAGATGTTTACTGTAACCACTCTGGATTTGGGTAATGTGCCAAAGACCGAAAACAATGAAGTCGACTATTCAGAAGACTTTTTTGGACAGCATACTGCTTTGACAGTATCCGGTCAGCTGCACGGTGAGAGCATGGCTCTTGCCTTTGGCAAGATATATACATTTGGACCTACTTTCAGGGCGGAAAACTCCAACACGGCAAGGCATGCGGCTGAGTTCTGGATGATTGAGCCAGAGATTGCCTTTGCGGATCTGGAAGACAACATGCAACTGGCGGAAGACATGATGAAGTACATCCTTAAGTACCTGCTTGACAACTGTAAACAGGAACTTGAGTTCCTGAACAATTTCTATGACAAGAACCTTATAGACAGACTTACTTTGGTTGCAAATTCAGAGTTTGGAAGGATATCATATACCGATGCCATTGAAATATTGAAAGAACACAATGACGAATTTGAGTACAAGGTTTATTGGGGTTGTGATCTGCAGACCGAGCATGAAAGATACCTGACTGAAAAGGTATTCAAAAAGCCTGTGTTCGTAACAGATTATCCAAAGGAAATAAAGGCGTTCTACATGAGACTCAATGATGATGACAAGACCGTTGCTGCAATGGACTGCCTGGTACCCGGAATAGGTGAGATTATTGGGGGTAGCCAGCGTGAGGAAAGACTGGAAGTTCTTGAAGAAAGAATCAAGGAATTCAACCTTTGCAGAGAAGATTATGAGTGGTATGTTGAGTTGAGAAAATTTGGTGGAACTCGCCATGCAGGTTTTGGTCTTGGTTTTGAGCGCCTGATCATGTACGTTACAGGAATTCAGAGCATATGAGACGTAATCCCATTCCCAAGAATAACTGGTTCAGCAAGATTTTAGCGAAATAACCTCCTGCTAATGCAGGAGGTTTACCTGTTTAAGGAAGGATATTTTGTGTATAATCTAAACAAGGAGTATTATACAGTAGAGAGGAATTTATGAGAGAAGACAAGAGATTTGCAGTTCTGATTGATGCGGACAATGTATCGGAGAAATATATAAAGCTCATATTTGACGAGATATCAAACTATGGGGTAATAACTTACAAAAGAATATATGGGGACTGGACCAAGCCTACCTTGAGTTCATGGAAATCTTCATTGCTTAGATACTCCATAACTCCGATACAGCAGTACAGCTATACAACCGGAAGAAACTCAACGGACTCCGCCCTCATCATTGATGCCATGGATATACTATACAGTGGCAATGTTGAAGGATTCTGCCTTGTGTCCAGCGACAGCGATTTTACAAGACTTGCTTCAAGGCTTAGGGAATCAGGCATGTATGTTATCGGCATGGGAGAAAAGAAGACACCCCAGCCCTTTGTTGTTGCGTGCAACAAGTTCAAGTATCTGGAAGCACTGGCAAAGGACGATGTCATGGATGATCCTCTTGATACAGTCGTTACAAGTCCGGAGGTTGTAAGGGAGGCAATACGTCAGATTGTAGATGAAACCTCTGATGAGGATGGGTGGACTCCTCTGAGTGATATTGGAAACACTTTGGTAAGAAGATTCCCTGATTTTGACGTAAGAAACTACGGATTTACAAAGCTTACTCCTTTTATAAAATGGCTGAAGAGCTTTGAAATAAAGTCGGTAAAGACCAGTAATGAGAATATTAAGCTGATATATATTAAAAACAAGGAATAGCTAAAAAAGTCAATTAGTGTGTCCTGATTAGACAATACCAATTTGCTTTGGGTGGATATAATGGAAAGAAAAGTTTGCCTTTGTGAGGTGTAATTATGTTTAGAAAGATTCTGTTAGTATCCATACTGGTTCTTTCAATATCAATACTTCTTATCTCCGCCCAGTCGGGTGATAATGTCGTAGACCTGTATGATCAAAATGCCAGGCTGATGTCGGCTTTCGTAAACAGACCTTTTAGTGTACAGTTCAAAGCCAGTGCGGAGTTTGATTCAATTCATCTATACATACTGAATGTAGCTACAGGGAAACCTGCCGCTCTAAAACTCTCATTGTACAAATGGGATACAAACTATCAAACAACATTGAAGTCAACGCCAATAATATCTGAAGTAGTTGAAGAGGGCATTAAGTCAAGAACATGGCTGGAGTGGGATTTGAACGGAAAAATGCCATCGCTGCCTGAAGCTGGAGAATACGTTGTACATATTGAAAGGTCTGGTGAAGGAACCATGACATTTAATATTGCAAATAGTTCACACAGCAAAGTCAGGCTGTATGAGTCTTATGCAGAAAGAGGCGGAAGCTTGCAAATGAGAATCAACTACACAAAGGGAGGTGGCAATATGGAAGACATATCAGAAAGCAAAATGGTTTTCAATGAGGATTATGACAGATATGCTGCAACGGACGGCCTTGGCAGAGTTCTGCCGGGATATGAGGAAGCAGGGCATGTAAGGGAAGGAAAATACGTAGGCATATTCTTTCACACATGGCATGATTGGAATGCATCAAGAGGTACGAGAAACATAACTGACATACTGAAAGAGCATCCTGATATAGTAAACGATTACAACAGTCCTTACTGGGGAGATTCACCTGTATATCACTGGAATGAACCCATATACAACTACTACAAGAATACCGACAGATGGGTTCTGAGAAAGCAGGCGGAACTGCTGGCGGAAGCAGGAGTGGATGTAATCATTTTTGACAATACCAATGGAGCTACCACATATCTGGATGTGGTGGAAGTACTGCTTGAAGAGTTTGCCAAAGCAAGGCTGGATGGAGTTAAAACTCCTCAAATATCGTTCCTTATGAATTTCTTTGAAGCTTCCTATGGAGATACTGTTAAACAGCTGAAGGAACTGTATAACGCAATCTACAGAGATGGAAGATACAAGGATTTGTGGTTCTACTGGAAAGGCAAACCCCTTATGATGGCGTATCCGGACAAACTCAATGAAAATGATCCATTGGAGAAGGAGATAAAAGAGTTTTTTACATTCAGACCAGGTCAGCCGTCATATACCATGGGCCAGCAGTTTGTAGGACAGTGGGGATGGCTCAGCATATATCCACAACAAGTATATTATAACGAAGATGGCACTCCTGAGCAGATTACTGTAGGAGTTGCACAAAACCACAGCAAGAAGAGGGGCCTTACCGCTTTTAACGGTGAAGGTGTGTTTGGAAGGACATGGTCAGGAAAGCTGGATGATTACGATAAAAGAGAGAATGCAAAGCTTTATGGTGCAAACTTTGCAGAACAGTTTGAGTACGCCCTGGAAGTTGATCCTGAGTTCATTTTCATTACCGGCTGGAATGAATGGGTTGTAAGCAGGTACAAGGAATGGGGAGGCGTGGAGAATGCATTTCCGGATTCCTTCAATGACGAATACTCAAGAGACATAGAACCCTCAAGAGGAGATTTGAAAGACCACTACTATTACCAGATGGCAGGCTACATAAGACGTTTCAAAGGTGTAAAGCCGCCTATGGAAGCCTCTTGCAAAAAGACCATAGACATTTATTCAGATGAAGATCAGTGGGCGGATGTCTTGCCTGAGTTCAATGCATATCCTGGCAACACAGTACACAGGGACAGCAGGGGATATTTGAACAATGAGACAAGAAAAACATATCGCTACACCAATACCACCGGTAGAAATGATATAAGGCTTGCGAAGGTTGCACGGGATGATATGTATGTATACTTCATGGTGGAGTGCGTGAATGACATAACTCCGCCTACGGATGAAAAATGGATGAGGCTGTTCCTGGATGTTAACGGGTCGGAAAATCCAAACTGGGAGACCTTCAACTTTGTTGTAAACAGGGTTAATCCTGTCAACAACAAGGCTGTTCTTGAAAAGAGTACAGGAGGATACAACTGGGAAAAGGTTGGAGAGGTTGATTTTAGCCTCAAGGGAAAGAGGCTTCAGATAAAAATACCCAAGTCCATGTTGGGTATAACCGGAGACGCATTTACAATCAACTTCAAATGGTCCGACAACATGCAGGCTGAAGGGGACATAATGGACTTTTATGTTAATGGTGATGCAGCTCCTGTTGGAAGATACAAGTTCCAGTACACAACTGTTGAAGTGGCAAACAGTAAACGAAGTGGAAATTTGCTTGGGTATGTAGTAGGGGCTGTGGCACTATGTGCTTTGGCTTTTGCAGGTTTTGCTGTAGCAAGGAAGAAAAAAGGAACGAAATAAAACCAAGGGCTGCCTAATATTATGGCAGCCTCTTTGCATTTAATATGGCTTCATGAACATTTGTGTCCAATAAAGGGTTCCGTTGGATTTTTTTGCAGCTCCCACACCTATGTGAGTGTAGGTCTTTGAAAGAATGTTTGCCCTGTGTCCTGGTGAGTTCATCCAGGCGTTAACAACCTCCTGTGGTGTTCTCTGGCCATATGCAATGTTTTCACCTGCAGCTGAAAACCTCAGGCCAAAAGACTCCATCAATTTAAATGGTGAACCATATGTTGGAGATTGATGCGAGAAGTAGTTTTTGTCTATCATGTCTTGTGATTTGTACCGGGCAACTCTTGTCAGCTCCCAGTGGGACTTGAGTGCGGGCAGTCCGTATTTTGCCCTTTCGATGTTCACAAGCCTTACAACTTCATCCTCGTAGGATTTTAATGAACTTGCTTCAGGTATATATATTTTCTGTCCAACATATATCAAGTTGGGATTCTTGATTTGAGGGTTTGCTTTTATCAATTCCGAAATGCCAATTTCGAATTTGACAGCAATTTTCCACATCGAGTCTCCCTTTTGTACAGTGTAGGTAACACCCTGAGCATTTGCAAAAAGTGTACTCTGCAAAACAAGGATAAGAGTTGCAACAATTAATATCTGTCTGAATCTTCTTTTCAAAATATCACCTCCGCATTTATTTTTACAGTTGCTAATTAATATATTCTATAAATTTAATGGAATAAAAATATGAAAAATGGTGAATTTGATTAACTTTTTGATTAGCTTTACAAAAGGATATGTTGGTGTTAAAATTAGCGTAAACATAACATGAGTAAGGAGTGTATCAGATGTCAAAGAAACTTATAACAGCTATTATTGGATG